>JABIUG010000357.1 GCA_018700655.1 Rhodospirillaceae bacterium
CACAGTGGGGATTTGCCGCCCGATACCCTGATCGGGCTCTGCGCGGAGCGCGGGCCCGACACGATTGCCAGTGTGTTGGCGATCCTGAAGGCCGGCGCGGGCTGGGTGCCGCTGGGTGCCGCTGGATCCGCATTATCCCGTGGATCGCCTGGTCTACATGCTGGAGGATTCCGCCGCGCCGATCGTGCTGGCCCAGGAGCGCCACCTTGCGGTGCATGGTTTTCTGGAGGGCGGCGAGCACCGTGTGATCACGACCGAACGGCAGGACGATTCCGGGCTGGATGACAGGCGGCCTGAAAACATCAATCGATCCGATGACCTTGCCTTCACGGTCTACACCTCCGGCTCGACCGGCCGGCCCAAGGGTGTCGAATGCAGCCATGCCTGCATGCTGAGCCGCTTCCGGTGGATGTGGGACGACTTTCCCTTCACCGATGACGATGTCTGTTGTGCCAAGACGTCCCTCAACTTTGTCGATTCGATCTGGGAAATGCTGGGCGGCCTGTTGCAGGGCGTGGCCACGGTGGTGGCCAACGACACGACGGCCAGAGACCCCGGAGCCTTGCTTCGCCTGGTCGGCGATCACGGTGTGACGCGTTTGATTGTCGTGCCTGCACTGGCCACGGCCCTGATTGAGGAGGCGACACGCCTTGGCTCCGGCCTCGAAAGCCTGCGGTTCCTGACCTTCAGCGGCGAGCCGCTTTCGAGCGATCTCGCCCGTCAGGCACGCGCTCTGAATGACGGCATGACTGTGCTCAATCTCTACGGAGCTTCCGAAACGGCCGCCGATGCGACGTTCTGCCGTGTGAGAGATCGCGACCTTGAAGGCACCAAGGTCCCGATTGGTGGGCCGATTGGCGCCATGCGCCTTCATGTCCTGAATGACGCCATGGAGCCTGTGGCGCAGGGGGCTGAGGGTGAGCTTTTCGTTTCCGGTCCTGGTCTGGCGCGGGGTTACCGAAACCTTCCCGAAATGACGGCCGAGAAGTTCCTGGAGAATCCGTTCGTCGATCCCGAGGCGAAAGAAGACAGCGAACACCAGCGTCTGTTCCGCACCGGCGACATGGTGCGCCAACGCGATGACGGGGGGCTGGATTACGTCGGACGCAAGGATTTCCAGATCAAGATCCGTGGCATGCGCATTGAACCCGGTGAGATTGAAACCGTGCTGCGGGAGCATCCTGATGTTCGCAACTGCGCCGTGGCTGCCGCCGAGACCGGTGTGGGCAAACAGCTGGCCGCGTTTTACGTGCCGGGTGGAGATGTGAGCACACACGAATTGCGCGCTTTCGTGGCCGCCCGGGTGGCTGATTACATGGTGCCGTCTCTTTTTATCGCGCACGACGCGTTGCCACTGCTGCCCAACGGCAAGCTGGACCGCCGGTCCCTGAAGGTGCCCGACGATTTTCGCGCCGATACCGAATACGTCGCACCGGCCACGCAGACCGAAGAAACACTGGTGGTGATCTGGCAGGACGTGCTGGGCCTCGACCGGATCGGAACGGCGGATGATTTCTTCGAGATCGGCGGGGATTCGATCCAGGCTTTCCGGGTTGCAGCGCAGGCCAAGGAGGCGGGCCTGGAACTGGCACCCCAGGACCTGGAAGATGCTTCGACCGTGGCAGCGCTGGCCATGCGCGCGCAGGAACCTTCCCGTATCGAGGTTGAGGAGCGGGAAAGCGGCGCAATGCCGCTGAGCCCGATGCAGCGTTACTACTTCACCTGGGCCAAACCCAATCCGCACAAGTTCAATGTCGTTTTCATGGCGCGGCTGGGTGAGGCGATGGACGTGCCCAGGCTGAAGACTGTCCTGCGCCATCTGGTGGATCACCATGGCGCCTTGCGCCTGCGTTTCGGGCAGGACGGGGACGGCGCCTGGCAACAACGGTTTGTCGAGGACGAAGGCGTTTACGCCATTCCCGTCCACGAGATTTCCATGCCCCAGGGCGAGGCACAGGCACAGCTCGACTTCATCAAGTCCGGGATCGAGCGGCTGCACGATACGCTCGATATCGAAACCGGCCCGGTCATGGCTGTTGGCCTCTTTCGTGGCCAGGCATCCGATGACGATCATTTCTTTCTGGTCATGCACGAACTGGTGACTGATGCCATGTCCCTGCAGGTCGTTCTGGAAGACCTGCGTCGTGGCTACGAGCAGCTTGGCAGGGGCGAAGCGATTGCGCTGCCTGCGCGCACGACCACCTACCGCCAGTGGGTCGACAAGGTGATCGACTACGCCCGTACCGGAGCGGCACAGGATCAATGGGACACCTGGCTGGAAGCAGGGCGTGATGTCTCGGGGTTTCCCGAGGATGATCCGCGCGGTGGAGCCCTGCAAAGCGACATCGTGCCCCATGGATTTGATGTGCTGGATGCCGAAACGGTGAGGCGCGCGCGCGAACGGCTGCAGGGCGGGTTTCAGAACCGCCTGCTCGACAGCATCTTTACCGCGCTGCTGCTGACCGCGCGGGATCTGAGCGGCCAGAGAAACCTGATTTTTCACAAGGTTGCGCACGGTCGCGAAACAGCAATCCGCGATGCCGATGTTTCGCGCACGGTGGGCTGGTTCATCACCCACACCCCGGTCACATTCCGGCTGCCCGACGGCGAACCAGTCGAGGGTGGCGCACTTGCTTTGGCCCTCGAAACGGTCGGCAGCCAACTCCGCGCCTTTCCCGACAACGGGTTGGGACACAGTGCGCTGCGCTATTATGCGGACGATCCCGACGTGACCGAACTGGCGCAGTACGACGAGGTCAAGACGCTGTTCCAGTACATCGGCGATGTCTGGGAACACAATTACGACGGTGTGCTGTTTCAGGTACCCGATGCCTCGCTGACCGATGTCCCCGACACCGTGGCAGCCGAAAACCTGGCCGACTATCACCTCCACATCTATGCCTACCTGATGGATGACGCGTTCAGGATGAAGTTCTTTTATACGCAGCCCAACTATCGGGCCGAGACGATCAGCCGCATGGGCGATCTGTTCTGCGGTCACATGCAGCGGCTGATGGCGCTGTGATCGCACGATGACGGTCGACCGCGATATACTGCCCGGCGTCGATGTTCACACGGTCGACCTCTCCGTGGAGACGGTTGACTGGGCGAATTTGACCGAAGCGGAGAAAGCGCGCCGCTTTCGTCTGAATCTCCATCGCCACCGGTTTCTGGCGGGCCGCTCGGCGTTGCGCTGGATCCTGGGTGAAGCCGTCGATTGAGCGCCTGGGGCCCTGGTGATCGACCGGGACAGGAACGGAAAACCCTGCCTTTCGGGATGCCATGAACGTGCCTTCAGTCTGAGTAACAGCGGTGACCTTGCCGTGGTTGCTGTGGCGCAGGACGGCGCAGCAGGGCTTTGCATTGGTATTGATGTGGAGCGCGATGAGATGCCCCGGGAAGCCGACGTGATGGTTGCGGGGTTTTTCTCTCGAGCCGAACGCATGGCCTGGGCCGCTCTGGACCCATCGGAGAGGCGTCAGGCGTTTGTTCGCCTGTGGACGCGCAAGGAAGCCGTTGCCAAGAGCGCTGGCGGCATCAAGGCGCTGCCGTTTACCCAATTGACCGCCGACCCGGACGGTCAATACGCTATGGCGGAACTGCCGGATCACAGGTCATGGAGGCTTGCATCATGGCGTCCGACAGCCGGCTATCTGGCCACGCTGGCGATCATGGAAAGCGGTTGAATTCAGCGTTTGCCGGCTTTTGTCCGCTTGGCTGCGGCAAACGCGCTTTCGGCCCAGGCGATCAGGTCATGGGGATCGGCCCAGATCTCGGGGAGGACGCACCAGAATCCAAGTTCGACGGGTTTGCCCATGCGTCTGTAAACGAAGCAATGTGAACCAGCGTCGCAATAGAGGCTGCGGTTGAGGTCATCGGCCTTGAGCCAGAGCTGGTCATCCAGCGTCAGGCCCAGCATCAGGTCTTCGAGGAAAATGCCGTGGCCGCCGAACATGGCCTGCGCGCGCACCGGACCCAGCGGGGTCAACGCATCGACAACCCGTCGGGCTAACGCTGCCCGTTCCCTATTTCTTGCGGAAGGTATCGAGGGCAACGATGTTGTCTGAATCGGCGCTGGGCGGCTCCGCCTCGGGCGCAGGCGCGAGCGCTGTCGTTTCCTTCGCCTCTGGCACGTCGTCGTTGTCTTCCATGCCCGGCTGCGGGCGGAACTGCAGGCCGAACTTCACGCTGGGGTCGACGAACGAAGTGACCGCAGCATAAGGCACATAAAGAAGCTGGGGCATCTGGTTGAACGACAGACCGATCTGAAATCCCTTGTCGTCGACCACGAGGTCCCAGAACTGGTGTTGCATCACGACCGTGATTTCCTCGGGATACTTGGCCCTCAGGTCGCCGCCGACCCCGGCCTTTGGGTGGTCGGTACGGAAGGTGATGTAGAAATGGTGATCGCCGGGCAGACCTTGGTGTTCGACGAGACGCAAGGCGCTGACCATCACGCTGCGCAGGGCATCGTCGACCATAAAATCGTAATTCAGAAAATCGGTCATAAAGTGCCCGCGGCTCCTCAAGCCAGATTAAGTGGAGGGCTTCTGTTGCCCGGTGCCCTCCGAACCGCGCTTATTGCTTATGCAGCAACAGCGAACGCCTCGTTATCGTTGGCGTTTGTCATTGACCCGATAACGGCGGAATCATACCGAGCAAAAACCGAGCCTTTACCATGCGCGTCGAACCTGGTTCGCCCCCATAGATGGTGGAGGCGGCGGGTACTGCCCCCGCGTCCGCAACACTTATTTCGAACGGCGTTTATCGCCATAGTCCGGAAAACCGAACACAAAACATATAGGGTATTTGCCCTGTAATGCCAACGTTGCTTGGGCTCCTGATCATAGCTGGCTACAGAGGATTCACAGGATTGGAGAACATCCTGATCTGTTGGTGTCGTGAAGCGATTCAATCAACCCGGGAATTGTTCTATGGTGCGATCCGACCCTGGGGAAAGCCGCACAAATATGCCGATCACAGAAGAACAAGCTGCGGAAATCGCGGCGCAGCGCGAGAGCGAAAACACCACACGCCGGGCCGTCGCGCCCGCCCTTGAGGCCATGCTCTACGAGCCGATCGAGGTGCTTGATCACGGCTTTGTCCGGGTAATCGATTACATGGGCGATGACGCCGCAATCGTGCAATCGGCACGGGTTTCCTATGGCCGCGGCACCAAATCGGTGCAGAACGATGCCGGGCTGATCAATTATCTGATGCGCCATCGCCACACGACGCCGTTCGAGATGTGCGAGATCAAGTACCACGTGAAGCTGCCCGTTTTTGTCGCGCGCCAGTGGGTTCGTCACCGCACGGCCAACGTGAACGAGTATTCGGCGCGTTATTCCATCCTGGATCGGGAGTTCTACATTCCCGAGCCGGCCCAGCTTGCCGCCCAGTCGGTCAGCAACCGCCAGGGCAGGGGTGATGTTCTCGAAGGCGAGGAGGCGGCATGGGTGCTCGAGACACTCAAACGTGACGCCGATACCGCCTACAACCACTACGAGACGATGCTGAACGAGGGCGAAGACGGCGATCCCGGTCGCGACGGTCTGGCGCGTGAACTCGCACGCATGAACCTGCCGCTCAACATCTACACCCAGTGGTACTGGAAGACGGATCTGCACAATCTCTTTCACTTCCTTTCGCTACGGGCCGACCCCCATGCGCAATACGAGATCAGGGTGTTCGCCGAGGCGATGCTCGAGACGGTCAAGGCCTGGGTGCCGCTGGCCTATGACGCCTTTATCGACAACCGGGTCGGTGGCGCCGAATTGACGGCGGGTCAAATGGCGGTGGTGCGCCGTCTGCTTGCGGGCGAGACGGTGACGCAGGAAACGAGCGCCCTGAGCAAACGCATCTGGGATGAACTGCAGGCGGCACTGGCGGGATGAGCGATACCCTGCTGTTCGGCCATGACGGCCTGGCGCGCGCGATCGCCGTGGCGTTTCGTGCGGCCGGCACACCCGATGATACCGCGCTGGCGATTGCCGACATGCTGGTCGATGCGAACCTTTCGGGCCATGACAGCCACGGCATCCAGATGGTGAAGTATTATCTCGATTGCCAGGCCCAGGGCGGCCTTGATGCCCATGCCACACCCAGGGTGTTCGATGAGAGCGGAGCGGTGGTCCGGATCGATGGCGGCCGGGGATTCGGCGCCGTCACGGGCGCGTTCGCGATGCAGCACGGTATCGCCAATGCACGCAAGAACGGGGTGGCACTGGTCGCGCTGGCCAACAGCCATCATCTCGGCCGCATTGGCCGCTGGGCCGAACTCTGCCTGGAAAGTGGCATGGTTTCGGTCCATTTCGTCAATGTCTGGGGTCACCGGCCGCTGGTCGCGCCCTGGGGCGGGCGCAAGATCAGACTGGGCACCAATCCGATCTGTGCGGGCATGCCGGCAACGGCAAACCATCCGGCCTTTGTTCTCGATTTCGCGACCAGCCGGGTTGCCTTTGGCAAGGTCGGCGTTGCCTTTGACAAGGGTGAAGTCTTGCCAGAGGGCGTGATGATGGACCGCGACGGCGCGATGACCCGTGATCCCGGCGCGATGGTCGACAACGAGGATGGCGGCGCGCTGATTGCCATGGGGGAACACAAAGGGAGCGGTCTGGCCGTGTTGTGTGACCTGCTGGCGGGGGTGCTCACCGGAAACGGCGTCGGCACGCCCGAACGCCAGGACGGCGACACCACGATCAACGGCATGTTGTCGTTTGTCATCGATCCCGATGCTCTGGGTGGTTTCGCCGCCATGGAGAGTGAGATCGAGGCGCTCTACGACTGGGTCCGTTCCAGCCTGACCGCCGAAGGCCATGACGCGATCCTGCTTGCGGGTGACCCCGAACGGATCGCGCGTGAAGACCGCATGGCCCACGGAATTCCCCTGGCGGCAGCCGCCTGGGAAGGGTTTATCGAGGCTGCGATGCTCCAGGGCGTGACACGCGAGGCCCTCGAACAGGCTGTATCTTCGTCGTGACGGTGGGGTGAGATGACTATGCGCGTTGCCCGAACCGTAGGCTTGGGGCCACTATGGCCGTGTAGTGGGGGAAGCTTTCAGAGAGGAGGCGGCATGCGCGCGATCTTCACAGCTTTGTTGTTGCTGCTCACGACGATGATCGTTTCGGTTTCGCCACGCCCGGTCGCCGCTGATTTCAGGCTTTGCAGCGAATACAAGCAGCCGATCTATGCCGCCTACGCTTATTGGGACGGCGCAAGCTGGACATCGGAGGGCTGGTGGGAGGTTTCTCCCTTCCAGTGCACGACGATTTTCGAGGGCAGCATGCGGAACCGCAGTGAAGTATTCGTCTATGCCGAAACCGCTGATGAACAGACAGAATGGAGCGGCAATGAGCGATTCTGTATCCATGAACCCAACGCATTCACCATCTTTGGCCGCACGGATTGCGCCACGGGGTTCTTTCGCATCGATACCGGCAACCGAGACGATGTGGAACATTCCCTGACCCCCTAGAGCGGGTCATGTCCACCAGTTACTGAATAACGATCTTGGGCGCCTGGCGCTGGTTGTCGGCGACGCTGTCGAGGATGGCCTGTGCGATTTCGCGATAGGATTGGGCAAACGAACTTTCGGGTTCGGCCACGACGATCGGGTGTCCGCCGTCCGAAGTTTCGCGAATCCGGATATCAAGTGGAATTTCGCCCAGGAACGGTACGTCGAGCTTGGTTGCCTCATCACGGGCGCCGCCATGGGAGAAGACATCCGTGCGTTCGTTGCAATGGGGGCAGATGAAATAGCTCATGTTCTCGATGATTCCCAGGATCGGGACATCGACCTTGCGGAACATGTTGAGACCCTTGCGGGCGTCGATCAGGGATAGATCCTGGGGCGTCGACACAATCACGGCGCCGGCCAGGGGCGCACGCTGGGTCAGTGTCAGCTGGGCATCGCCGGTGCCGGGAGGCATGTCGATGATCATGACATCGATCTCGCCCCATTCGACCTGGCGAAGCATCTGTTCCAGTGCGCTCTGGACCATCGGGCCACGCCAGACCATGGGCTGGTCCTCTTCTATCAGGAGGCCGATCGACATGGCCTTGATACCAAAAGCTTCCTTTGGCCAGAGCTTCTTGCCGTCGGTTTCCGGTTTGCCGCTGAGGCCCAGAAGGCGCGGTGCCGAGGGGCCATAGATGTCGGCATCAAGCAGTGCGACCCGTTTGCCGAGGCCCGCAAGGGCCAGAGCGATGTTGACCGAAGTGGTCGATTTGCCGACCCCGCCCTTGCCGCTGGCGACCGCCACAATCGAGCCAATCCCGGGGATGTCGTCGGTCCCGGCCTTTTCCTTCGGAGCTGCTGCTGCAGCGGGCTTTGCCGCAGGGGCGCCGGAACCGGCCGGTTTGTGTGCCGTCATCACCGCCGTGACCGAGAGCACGCCCGCGAGAGCCTTCACCGTTTCTTCGGCGGCTTGTCGCACCGGTTCGAGCGCCGCACCGCGTTCAGCGGGCACTTCGAGAGCGAATCCGACATTGCCATCCTTGACGACCAGGCCCTCGACCATGTCCAGCGCGATGATCGATTTTCCGCTTTGGGGCTCCAGGACGGAGGTTAAAGCTGCGCGAACTTCGTCTTCGGTGACCCGGGCCATTGGGCACTCCCCGTCTGTCGTCATTGTGATGGTCCCGCGCAGCATCGCCGAAACGGGCGCGTTGCGGGTGTGGATGCACTGTCATATAAGCCTTGATCTCAAGGCGGCAACCCACACTTAACCCTCAATGATGTCGGATGCGACATTCGGTGAGGCTCGAACGAGGCACAACACATGCCCTGGAACAATCAAGGCGGCGGTGGATGGCAAGGTCCCGGTGGTGATGGCGGCCCCTGGGGCGGTCGTAGACCGTCTGGCGGCGGCGGCGGTGGCGGTGGCGGCGGTCAGCCACCTGACCTGGAAGACCTGATCCGCAAGATGCAGGACAAGGGCAAACGATTCATGCCGGGAGGATTCGGCGGGATACGTGGCATCGTGATTATCCTGATCGTGCTCGTCGCGGTCTGGCTTGCCAGCGGTATCTATCGCGTCGACACGAACCAGCAGGGTGTCGAGCTTGTTTTTGGCAAGCTCTCTGATGTCAAAGGGCCTGGCCTTGAATACAATTGGCCCTATCCGATCGGGACGACCTACACGCCAACCGTAACGGAAATTCAGCAGTTTACGGTGGGTGGCACGGCAAGCCAGAGCCTGATGCTGACCGGCGACGAGAACATCATTGATGTAAAATTCGTCGTGAAGTGGAAGATTTCGAACGCTGGCGAGTATCTCTTTAACGTCGAGCGGCCTGAAGAGACGACGCGGATGGTCGCCGAAAGTGCGATGCGCCAGGTGATCGGCCAGACGGCGCTTTCCACGGCGCTGGCCGAAGGTCGCGCCGCAGTCGAGCAGGAGACCCTGGCGCTGGTTCAGGAAATGCTGGACCATCTGAAAGCTGGCATTCTGATCACGCAGGTCGAGCTTCAGAACGTTGATCCGCCCAGCGCGGTGATCGATGCGTTCCGTGATGTGCAGGCCGCACGCGCGGACCAGGAACGCTCGATCAACGAGGCACAGGCCTATCAGAACCAGATCGTCCCGGTCGCACGTGGTGAATCCCAACGGATGATCCAGGAAGCCGAGGCCTATAAGGAGCAGGTGATCAATGTCGCCGAAGGTGACGCGGCCCGCTTCCTGTCGGTCTACAACGAATACGTTCTGGCCAAGGAAGTGACCGAGCGCCGCATCTATCTGGAAACGATGGAAGAAGTGCTGCGCGATATGGAAAAGATCATCATTGACGACGGTGGGTCCGGCGGGCAGGGCGTGGTGCCTTATCTGCCGCTCGACCAGCTGCGCCGCAACGCCGGCGAGTAGGAGGGCACATCATGGGCTTCAAAGTCATCATTGGCGTCATTGTCGCTGCCGCCATCTTGATCGGCGGATCGATGTCGGTTTTCACCATTGCCGAGTATGAACAGGCTATTGTCGTTCAGTTTGGTGATCCGCGGCGGGTCGAGCTGGAACCGGGTCTCGAGTTCAAATGGCCCTGGCAGAACGTTGTCTATTACGAAAAGCGTATTCTGCAGGTCGACGGCCAGCCTGAGCAGGTGACGGCGTCGGATCAGAAACGTCTCGTGGTCGACGCATTCGCGCTCTATCAGATCGTTGATCCGCTGGCGTTCAAGAACGCGGCCCAGTCGGTCGAGAATTTTGAACCCCTGATGCAGCAGGCGATGACCGCAACCTTGCGTGAAAATATCGGTCGTGTGCCGCTGGTCGATGTCGTTTCGGGCGAACGCCAGGCATTGATGGATCAAATCAACACTGCGCTGTCGGTGGCAACGGACCGCTTCGGTATCGTCGTTGTCGATGTAAGGATCAAAAGAACCGACCTGCCCCAGGAAAACAGCGAGGCGATCTATCGCCGGATGCAGACCGAACGTGAACGTGAGGCGAGCGAGATCCGTGCCGAGGGCGAAGAACAGTCCTTGCGTATTCGTGCCGAAGCAGATCGCTCGCGTACCGTGTTGATCTCCGAGGCACAGCGCCAGTCGGATATCCTTCGCGGCGAGGGCGACGGTGAAGCCGTGCGAATCTTCGCTGAGGCATTCGGTCAGGACATCGAGTTTTTCACCTTCTACCGTACCATGCAGGCCTATCGTGGGGCGCTGAACTCCGAAGACACGACCCTGGTCATGTCGCCCGATGGCGATTTCCTGCGCTTCCTCAACAGCTATGAGGGTCTGGGTATCGGCGCCGAAGCCGATGTCAGCCGCTCGAGTGGTGCGGATTAGGAAGTTCCTGTCGGAATTAGCAATTTTTTCGCGGCCATCGTGACGCCATGATTGACCTGTTGACGGCTGTCGGTATCGCATTGTTTATCGAGGGTGCGGCCTATGCCCTGTTCCCACAGGCAATGAAGCGGGCCATGGTGCATGCCTTGGCTCAGCCACCATCTACCCTGCGTCTGCTCGGTTTGACGGTGGCGCTTGTGGCCGTGGTTTTCATCTGGCTGATGCGCGGCTGATCTGAAAGGGCCAGCCTGCATTGGTTTGAACTCGTTTGAACACAGTGGACGGCGACGCAATGACACAACGTTTCTTCGGATTTCTCCTTGTCCTCGTGATCCTTCCTGTCGCGGCCGGTTTTTCGGCAGCGCAAGCACGCGGCACACCGGAGAGCTTTGCCGATCTGGTTGAGGTGCTGGCCCCGGCTGTCGTGTCGATCTCGACCGAAAGTTTCATTGGCGCACAAGGTGAAGGCCTGCCCGAAGGCACGCCGTTCGACGAGTTTTTTCAAGAGTTTTTCGATCGCTACGGTGAAGATGCTCCGCTCGATAGCCTTCCGGTATCCCTGGGTTCAGGCTTCATCGTCGACGCCGAAGGTTATGTCGTTACAAACGTCCATGTGATCGCGGAAGCCGACAAGATCATCGTCATTCTCAACGATGACACCGAATACGAAGCAACGATCGTGGGAGCCGATCCCAAGACCGACATTGCCCTGCTTAAGATTGAAGCCGAAGGCGATCTTCCGTTTGTCGATTTTGGCGATTCCGATGCCGTTCGGGTCGGTGACTGGGCATTGGCGATCGGCAATCCGTTCGGCTTCGGCAGTTCCGTGACGGCCGGCATCATTTCGGCCCGCCAGCGCGACATCAATGCCGGCCCCTATGATGAGTTTCTGCAGACCGATGCCCCGATCAACCGCGGCAATTCCGGCGGCCCGCTGTTCAGCATGGACGGCGAGGTGATCGGCGTGAACACGGCGATCTATTCGCCGTCGGGTGGGTCAGTCGGTATCGGCTTTGCCGTGCCGTCCAATATCGTGTCGGGCGTCGTTGATCAGCTCAAGGAGTTCGGCCGAACACGCCGCGGCTGGCTGGGTGTGCGCATTCAGAGCATCACGCCTGATATTGCCGAGGCGTTCGGTCTGCCGTCGGCTGAAGGCGCGCTGGTCGCCAGTGTGACACCCGAGGGCCCCGCCGAAGACGCCGGGCTTGAGGCCGGTGATGTCATCATCCGGTTCAACGGCATTGCCATCACCGAGATGCGTGAACTGCCGCGCGCAGTGGCTGAAACCGAGGTCGGGCGCGAAGCCGAGGTGGTGGTCATCCGCAACGGCGAAGAACGCACCTTTGGCGTCGTGCTTGGCGAACTCGAGGAGTTCGAACAGCAACTTGCAGCCGAACAGGGCGACAACGGCGACAATGGCGGGTCCAAGAACAAGCCGGTCAGCAACGATATGCTGGGCATGACGATCCGCCCGGTGACAGGCGAAATCGCCCAGCAGTTCGGCCTGGATCGAAGCACCACCGGACTGATCGTGACCGAGGTCGAAGTGGGGGGCGCGGCAGCACGCGGTGGCATCCTTGCCGGCGATCTGGTGCTGGAAGTCGGTAAAACGCCGGTCGAGACGGTCGAGCAGATTTCTGACCTGATCGATGAAGCACGCGATCGCGCTTCCAGATCGATCGTTCTTCGCGTGATGCGTGCCGGAAATCCGCAGTTCCTGGCCGTAGAGATCGGAGAATAGGGCCGATCGCGGTCAGGTCGGCGTGACGAAGTCCTCGTCGACGTAACCCTGGAGATAGAGCAGGGCGGATAGATCAGCGTGATCGATGGCCGCATCCGCGACGCGGCGGGCGGCATCGACGGGGTGGTAACCGACACCAAGCCCGGCGGCTTTCAGCATCGCAATATCGTTGGCGCCATCGCCCACGGCCAGGGTCTCGCTTGAGGACAGCCCCAATTCCTGCATCATCTCGAAGAGAAGCGTGCGTTTGGCGTCACGATCCAGGATTGGCTCCCGCAGACGCCCGCTCATGGCGCCGTCGGCAATCTCCAGCTCGTTGGCGTGGTGGCGATCAAACCCAAGCTTGTCGACGACGCGTTCCGTGAACCAGGTGAAACCGCCCGAAACCAGTGCGGTCAAGGCGCCGTGGTGTTGCATGGTCACGATCAGTGTCGCGCCACCGGGCGTCATCGCGACGTTGTCATGCCATGCTCGCTCGAGCAGTTCCTGGGGAGCACCTGCCAGCAGTGCAACGCGCTCACGTAGTGAGTCGCCGAAGTCGAGCTCTCCCCTTATGCTGCGCTGCGTGATTGCGGCGACCGCGTCACCAAGACCGGCATGGGCTGCCAGGACATCGATACATTCGACGGTGATGAACGTGGAATCCATATCCCCGACCAGCAATTTCTTGCGCCGGCCATGGACCGGTTGCAGTGCGTGGTCGATCGCCTTGTCGGCAATGGCCTGTTCGGCTTCTACACGGGCAATTTCTGCTGGTATGGCGTCGAACAAAAGGTCGACCGCCGTGCCGGGACTGAGCCAGCGCGGGGAAGCATCAAGGCGGCGTGTCAATCCAGCTGCGACTTCTTCGAGGCCGGAATCGGACGATGCCGCGATCAGGGTCAGAACCAATGTCATGGCCGGACGGTAGGTCGTGACCGGGCAAGGAACAAGCATTCCGGCCATCCTGGTCGGTGGCCCCACAGCATCGGGCAAGTCCGGGTTGGCCATGCATCTGGCCAGAAACTTCGACGGCACACTGATCAATGCCGACAGCATGCAGGTCTACCGGGATCTGCACATTCTGACCGCGCGCCCCTCTGCCCGCGACGAGGCTGAACTCCCCCATCAGCTGTTTGGTTGCATCGATGCAGGCCGGCGCTGCTCGGCCGGCCTGTGGCACGAGATGGCTGTTGAGGCAGCCCAGGAGGCGGTAAACCACGGAAGAATTCCGGTTCTGGTTGGTGGCACCGGCCTCTACCTCGACGCTTTTGCCCGTGGAATTTCACCGATCCCCGAAACACCGCCTGATGTGCGCCATGCGATGGCTGCACGGATGGCGCAATCGGGACCGGCATCGCTGCATGAAGAACTCAACAGCCGCGACCCCGAGATTGCAGAAAGACTGGCGCCCGGCGACAGCCAGAGAATTCAGCGTGCGCTGGAGGTTGTCGAGGCGACCGGAACGCCGCTTTCGGTCTGGCAACGCCAGCCGCGACAGGGGGGCTGGCCAGGGCCGGTGATGTGGCTATGCCTGGAACCGCCCCGCGATGCGCTCTATCGCCTGTGCGAAGAGCGGTTTGACCAGATGATGGCGCACGGTGCCCTTGAAGAGGCAGCACAACTTGCTTCGCGCGGCCTCGATCGATCGCATCCGGCGATGCGTGCCCTTGGCGTGCCGCACCTACTGGCGCATCTGGCCGGAGAGCTCGACCTTGAGAGCGCGGTCGAGAAGGCCAAGACAGGAACACGTCGCTACGCCAAGCGCCAGTCGACCTGGTTTCGTCATCAGGTGCCCGATGCCCTGCGATTGCCGTGTTTTGGCTTCGAAAATGAGGCGCTGGAGGCAGTTTCCGCGGTTCGCGAGTTTCTATTGACCGTCCAAGGCAGTCCATCTTAGGGTCCGCCCCCTGCGATGACGCGCGGAGACGTGGTCTGCGCCGCTTTGTCATGCCTGAGGCAAGCGCTCGGTCGTCGTGGAAACCAGTGCAACTTTATTGAAGCAGAGAGCCGACAGGCAGGCTCCTTGCTGGAGGACGACACCGTGGCTCAGGACCGTATGACCGGCTCCGAAATCCTCGTCAAAGCTCTGACCGATCAGAGCGTTGACGTCGTATTTGGGTATCCCGGCGGCGCGGTACTGCCGATCTACGATGCAATCTTCCAGCAGAACCATCTGCGTCACATTCTGGTCCGCCAGGAAGGCGGCGCCATGCATGCCGCCGAAGGCTACGCGCGTTCGACCGGAAAGGTGGGTGTTGTGCTCGTGACCTCGGGTCCTGGCGCGACCAACTGTGTGACCGGTTTGGCCGACGCGATGATGGATTCGATTCCCGTCGTCTGCCTGACCGGGCAGGTGGCGACCCACCTGATCGGCAACGACGCCTTCCAGGAGGCTGACACCGTCGGCATCACACGCCCCTGCACCAAACACAATTACCTGGTGAAGGACATCAAGGATCTGGCGCGGACCATCCATGAGGCGTTCCACGTCGCCAAAAGCGGCCGTCCGGGACCGGTCGTGGTTGATCTGCCCAAGGACGTGATGACCGCGCTGGGTGATTATCTGCCGCCGGCGCGGGCGCAGCACCGCAGCTACAATCCCCAGGTCAAGGGCGACCTTGGCCGTATCGAAGAGGCTGTTGATTTGCTGGCCAATGCCAAGCGGCCGCTGATCTATGCCGGTGGTGGCGTGATCAACGCCGGCCCGGCAGCTTCGCAGTTGCTGACCAACCTGGTCGACATGAGCGGCTTCCCGACGACCCTGACCCTGATGGGGCTTGGGGCGCTTCGGGCGTCGCACAAAAATTTCATCGGCATGGTCGGGATGCACGGCTCGCGCGAAGCCAACATGTGCATGCATGACTGCGATGTGATGCTGTGTGTCGGTGCGCGCTTCGATGACCGGGTGACCGGGCGGCTCGATGCTTTTTCGCCGGATTCGAAGAAAATCCACATCGATATCGATGCTTCGTCGATCAACAAGAACATCGCGGTCGATGTTCCGATCATCGGAGATTGCGCCTATGTGCTCGAAGATCTGCTGAAGGTCTGGAAATCAAGGCAGGTCAAACCCGATGGCAAGGCCCTGTCGAACTGGTGGGACCAGATCGACCAGTGGCGCACGACCAAATCGTTCAGCTACAAACCGGCCAGTGGCATCATCAAGCCACAGCAGGCGCTGGAGAGTCTGAACGTGCGGCTGAAGGAACGTGACGACGTCTTCATCACGACGGAAGTCGGCCAGCATCAGATGTGGGCGGCACAGTTCCTCGATTTCGAAAAGCCGAACCACTGGATGACCTCGGGTGGTCTGGGAACCATGGGTTATGGCCTGCCCGCTGCGATGGGCGTTCAGATCGCTCACCCGGACGCGCTGGTGATCGATGTCGCCGGTGAAGCCTCGATCATGATGAATATCCAGGAGATGTCGACTTTGCTGCAGTTCAATCTGCCGGTGAAGGTCTTCATCCTGAACAACCAGTGGATGGGCATGGTTCGCCAGTGGCAGGAGTTTTTCTTCAACGGCCGCTATTCCGAGAGCTACATGGATTCGCTGCCTGATTTTGTGAAGCTGGCCGAGGCGTTCGGCGCTGTGGGGCTGCGTGCCAGCCATCCTGACGAGCTCGACAGCGTGATCGACGAGATGATCGATACACCCAAGGCCGTCATTGCCGATATCTCTGTGGATCCCACCGAGAATGTCTATCCGATGATCCCGGCGGGTGCCGCGCACAATCAGATGACCATGAGCCCGGATGACCAGGCGAAACTCGACGCGACGCAAAAGAGTGAGGGGCTGGCACTGGTATAGGCCGGAACCAGACCTTCACCCCTTGTGTCCAAGCCGGCTGCACCCTTCGGGAATGGCCGCATAATTCAGGAAATGCCATCGTGAGTTCCAACGAAATTCTCAAAGCCACCATCGCCGTCGTGGTCGACAACGAACCCGGTGTCCTGGCCCGTGTCGTGGGCCTGTTTTCGGGACGCGGCTACAACATTGATTCCCTCACGGTCAGCGAGGTCGATGAGTCTGCGCACCTGTCGCGCATCACGATCGTGACCAACGGCACGGCAATGATCATCGAGCAGATCAAGGCGCAGTTGCAGCGACTTGTTCCGATCCACCGGGTCAGTGATCTCTCTGCCGATGGGCTGCATATCGAACGCGAACTGGCGCTGGTGAAGGTCGCCAGCACGGGAGAAAAACGCGTCGAGGCCCTTCGTATTGCCGATATCTTCCGCGCCCACGCGGTCGACAGCACGATCAGCTCGTTTGTCTTTGAAATCACCGGATCGATTGAAAAGATCTCGGCTTTTGTCGATCTGATGCGCCCGTTGGGCCTGATCGACGTTTCAAGAACCGGCGTTGTCGCGATTTCCCGCGGCCCCAACGCCCTATAACCCTTCTGCGAGGACGACCACCATGCGTGTCTATTACGATCGCGATGCCGATCTCAACCTGATCAAGTCGAAGAACGTTGCCGTCATCGGCTACGGCAGCCAGGGCCATGCCCATGCGCTGAACATGAAGGACAGCGGCGTCTCGAACCTCGTGGTTGGTTTGCGGCCCGGTTCCTCGAGCACCGCCAAGGCCGAAGGCGAAGGCCTGAAGGTCATGGCGCCGGCCGAGGCCGCTGCCTGGGCTGATTTCGTCATGGTCGTGACACCCGACGAAGGCCAGCGCAAGCTCTATGCTGATGACCTCGCGCCCAACATGAAGGAGGGCGCAACACTTGCCTTCGCTCATGGCCTCAATATCCATTTCAACCTGATCGAAGCGCGTGCCGATCTACACGTCATCATGATCGCGCCCAAGGGCCCCGGTCACACCGTGCGTGGTGAATTTGCCCGCGGCGCCGGCGTTCCCTGCCTGATCGCGATTGATCAGGATCCCAGCGGCCAGGCCCAGGAAATCGGTCTTTCCTATGCCAGCGCCATTGGCGGTGGCCGCGCAGGTATCATCGAGACGACCTTCCGCGAGGAATGCGAAACCGATCTCTTCGGCGAACAGGTCGTGCTCTGCGGTGGTCTCACCTCGCTGATCGTTGCCGGTTATGAAACTCTGGTCGAGGCTGGCTATGCGCCCGAAATGGCCTATTTCGAGACGCTCCACGAAGTGAAGCTGATCGTTGACCTGATCTATGAGGGCGGCATTGCCAACATGCGTTATTCGGTCTCCAACACGGCGGAATACGGCGATTACACGCGCGGGCCGCGTATCGTGGGCGAAGAGACCAAAGCCGAAATGAAGAAGATTCTGGGCGAAATCCAGGAGGGCAAGTTTGCCCGCGACTGGATGCTCGAGAACGAGGTTGGCCAGACAAGCTTCAAGGCGATCCGTCGCCGCGCCGCCGAGCACCCGATCGAAGAGGTCGGCGAGCGTCTGCGCGGCATGATGCCCTGGATCGCCAAGAACCGCATGGTCGACAAGTCGAAGAACTGATGCGCCGACCGTGAAAGCGGTGCCTTGGTTGCGCCGCTTTCCGGGTTCATTGTGCGTTGCGGCGGGGCAATCGGCCCTGGCTGCACTTTCCGGTCGTTGCCGGACCGCAATCATGGTATGCAAACAGCGGTACAGGCGCCGGAAATCGCTGGTGAAACCCGGCATAGCCTCCTCCCCGCGACCGGGGTGAGGCCATGTTGCGTTGCAACAGTGTCGGCGTCGTCGAGGGCGGGGGCGTCGGCAAGACACAGCGGGGTTATATTGACCGCGCATTGAGGAGAACGTCAGAAGAACCATGCTGTCCCGTTTTTTCTCTTCGGACATGGCGATCGACCTGGGCACGGCGAACACGCTGGTCTACGTCAAGTCGCGCGGTATTGCGCTGAACGAACCTTCTGTCGTGGCAATCGACAACCGTCGTGGCCGCCCGCAGGTCCTCGCCGTCGGCGAGGAAGCCAAACTCATGGTTGGCCGCACACCAGGCCACATCGAAGCCATTCGCCCTCTGCGCGACGGCGTGATCGCCGACTTCAATGTCGCCGAGGAAATGATCAAACATTTCATCCGCAAGGTGCACAACCGGTCCACCTTCGCGCGCCCTGAAGTCATCATTTGTGTGCCGTCGGGTTCAACCGCGGTCGAACGCCGCGCGATTGAGGACGCTGCCCTGCAGGCCGGCGCCCGCAAGGTCGGCCTGATCGAGGAACCCATGGCCGCAGCAATTGGTGCCGGGCTTCCGGTGACCGAACCGACCGGCTCGATGGTCGTCGATATCGGTGGTGGCACAACCGAGGTTGCCGTGTTGTCGCTGGGCGGTATTGTCTATTCGCGGTCCGTGCGCGTCGGCGGCGACAAGATGGACGAGGCGATCATCCGCTACATCCGCAACACCCATAACCTGCTGATTGGTGAATCAAGCTCGGAACGGATCAAGAAATCTGTCGGCTCGGCCAGCCCGCCCGATGACGGCGAAGGCTCGACCATGGAGATCAAGGGCCGCGACCTGATGAACGGTGTGCCCAAGGAACTGGTGATAAGCCAGCGCCAGATCGCCGAGAGCCTTGCCGAGCCGGTCGGCCAGATTATCGAAGCGGTGAAGACCGCGCTGGAACAGACGCCACCCGAACTTGCCGCCGATATCGTCGACAAGGG
>JABIUG010000358.1 GCA_018700655.1 Rhodospirillaceae bacterium
CGAAACGCCGAACCCCTGGAATTTCTGCTCGCTTTCCAGACCCAGCCATTTCGCCTGGGCGCCGGTCGAGACGATCACGCAATCTGCCGTGTAGATATCGCCGGAGCCTCCGACCGCCCGGAACGGACGGACCGAGAAATCGATCTCGGAGATCAGGTCGTGGATCATCGTCGTGCCGACTTTTTCGGCCTGCTCGGTCATCTGTTCCATCAGCCAGGGGCCCTGGATGACATCGGAAAAACCGGGATAATTCTCGACATCGGTCGTGATCGTCATCTGGCCGCCGGGCTGAATGCCATGGACCAGAGTCGGCGAGAGGCTGGCGCGTGCGGCATAGACTGCGGCCGTCAGGCCTGCAGGGCCCGAGCCCAGGATGAGAACACTACTGTGATGGTTTTCAGGCATGGCCCGAGCGCTCCATGGGATCGAGTGACGACGAAATGGGTTGTGGATCAGGAAATGTAGTGAAGGGGCGGCACTTGGGAAAGGGGCCAATCGTGATTAAGCCGTGGACAGGCTTGTTGTGGCCGCTTGGTCTGGGCCTGAGGCTCTGCTACACCTGAGGCATGACCAGCTCAGAACCAAGACCCGATACGGTCGAGATCCGCACAGCCAAGTTCGGCATTGGCGACATTGTCCACCACCGGCACTATCCGTTCCGTGGCGTGATCTATGATGTCGACCCGGAGTTCTCGAACACCGAGGACTGGTGGCTTTCGATTCCCGAAGAGGTCCGCCCGATCAAGGAGCAGCCCTATTATCACCTGCTCGCTGAAAACGAGCAGTCGAGCTATATCGCCTATGTTTCCGAACAGAACCTGCTGATCGATGAGACCGGTGTGCCGGTCTCGCACCCCCAGGTCGGCGCGTTGTTCGCCGGGCCGGAAAACGGTCGCTACGTCCCGATCAGCATTCAGGCTAACTGAGCAAATTCTTCTTCAGCAATGCGCTGACCCTCTCAGCGACTCTTCCGGCATCGTCCAGGATCAGAACCCTGGTATCGGTATCGATCACGCCGTCGAAACGACGGGTGTGTCCGGCCCGCTCCAGGAGTGCATGGAACGCCCGGAACTTGGCCGACCCGCCATCGAGATGGGCGACATAGACAGGCCGGCCCGTGATGCAGGCTTCGGTCGCCATGTTGACCGAGTCGGATGTAACAACGACCGCATCGGCCAGGCCCAGCCAGGCGCGATAGGGATTGTCGCCACTGCCGTCCCAGAACAGACACCTTGATGGATCGAGCTCTGCCTTGAGTGCGTCGGCGGCTGCCTGGGTCGTGCGCCGTGAGATCGTGACGAGCAACCCGCCCGGCAAGCCCGCGAGTTTACGGCCCAGGGCAGCAGCTTCGCTCTCGCCGAACCGATAGACCCGGTTGGGACCGCCAAGTGCCGCAAAGGTCATCGGCCCGGGCAGATGTTGGACGCGATCGGCCCAGTGCTCAGCCTCGCGATCGAGAAGGTCGCGTGTCAGGCCATGGATCGATCCCGATGTCTCGATCACGTTGTCGCCTGCAAGGTCATCGTGGCGTGGTGCGACCACCAGATCAAAGCGGCGCGGATCGACACCGGGCTTCTGGATCTGGACGGTCAGCGTGCGACCTCCTGACAGTTTGCCGATCGCTGCCGCGGGGGCGACGGATTTGCGCCCGCTGGCAATCAGCAGATCAGGCCAGGGTGGCGTCAGGCTGTCGCCATCGCCGGAAAGCGCGTGCAGCGGCCAAATCCACAGGGCAGGCGGAAGCGAAAGCCAGGGCTGGCGGATCGCAATGCGTTTGATTACAGGCTCCAGACCCAGGCGACGGGCAAGACCGTAACACTGGTTCTCGATCCCGGCGGCGCCGTCGGTCACGACCCAGGTGTGTGGGCCATCGGATGGTCTGGGGGATGGTCTGGCGGATGATCTGGTAGACGTCATGGCCCGGTCGTGCGCCGGAAGGTCTCAGCCGTCAAGTCGCGGCAAGTGCGTAGGACTGCAGCGGTGCGACGTCGAGGCCACCGTCGCGCATCGCCGAGATCGCCTCGACGAAGGCGCGGGCACCGGCCATGGTCGTGACATACTGCACCTTCTTGACCAATGCGGTGCGACGCAGGCTGAAGCTGTCGGCAATCGCCTTGGCGCCTTCGGTCGTGTTGATCACGAGCTCGATGCGGCCATCCTTCAGGGCATCGACGATATGGGGAGAACCTTCGAGAACCTTGTTGATGGTCTCGATCTCCAGGCCGGCGGCGCGCAGGTCACGGGCGGTGCCGCGAGTTCCGATCAACGTGAAACCAAGCTCGACCAGGCGGTGGCCGATCTCGATCGCTGATCCCTTGTCGCGGTCGCGTACCGAGATGAAGACGCAGCCTTCCTGGGGCAGGACACCGCCCGTGGCAAGCTGGGCCTTGGCAAAGGCATGGCCAAAATCACGGTCGAGGCCCATGACCTCGCCGGTCGATTTCATCTCCGGGCCAAGGATGATGTCGACATTGGGGAACCGTGCGAACGGGAAGACCGCTTCCTTGACCGCGATGTGATCGTAGAACGGCTCGGAAAGTTTGAAGCTGGCCAGTGTTTCGCCGGCCATGATGCGTGCTGCGATCTTGGCAATCGGGATGCCAATCGTCTTGGCGACAAACGGGACCGTGCGGCTGGCGCGCGGGTTGACCTCGAGCACGTAGATGTCGTCGTCCTTGACCGCGAACTGCACGTTCATCAGGCCGATCACGCCAAGCTCCAGGGCCATGGCTTCGGTCTGGCGACGCAGCTCGGTGATCGTGGCTTGCGAGAGTGAATAAGGCGGCAGCGAACAGGCCGAGTCGCCCGAATGGATGCCGGCTTCCTCGATGTGTTCCATGATGCCGGCGACAAAAACCTGTGCGCCATCACAAAGTGCATCGACATCGACCTCGATGGCGTCCTGCAGGAAGTGGTCGATCAGGATCGTGTTGCCTTCCGAGGCTTCGACCGAACGCTCGAAATAGGATTCCAGACCTTCATCGCTGTGAACGATTTCCATGGCGCGGCCACCCAGGACATAGCTGGGGCGCACCACGGCGGGATAACCGATTCGGGCGATGACTTCGCAGGCTTCCTTGAAGTTGTGGCAGGTTCCGTTTTTGGGCTGTTGCAGGCCGAGGTGATGCAACATCTCCTGGAAGCGCTTGCGGTCTTCGGCGCGGTCGATCGCATCGGGCGAGGTCCCGATGATCGGGATGCCTTCCTGCTCCAGGGCACGAGCCAGTTTCAAGGGCGTCTGGCCGCCGAACTGCACGATGAGACCGGCCAGCGTGCCCTTCGACATCTCGGTTCGCGCGATGGCGATCACGTCTTCTGCCGTCAGCGACTCGAAATAGAGACGGTCGGAAGTATCATAGTCGGTCGACACGGTCTCGGGGTTGCAGTTGACCATGATGGTCTCGACCCCGGCCTCCTGCAGGCCGAAGCAGGCATGGACGCAGCAATAGTCGAATTCGATGCCCTGGCCGATCCGGTTGGGTCCGCCGCCCAGGATCATGACCTTGCGTTTGTCGCTGACGTCGGACTCGTCCTCTGGTTCATTGACCCCGTCGCCCTCGTAGCAGCCATACATGTAGGACGTGCTGGACGGGAACTCGGCGGCACAGGTATCGATCCGCTTGAACACCGGGGTAACTTCGAGCGTGTGGCGCAGCGCACGCACGGTGCTTTCGTTGACCCCGGCAAGCTTGGCCAGGCGCAGGTCGGAGAAACCCATCTTCTTGAGGTTGAGAAGATCGACCCGCTCGTCGGGCAGGCCGGTTTCGCGGACCTTGTCCTCGGCATCGACGATCATGCGGATCTGTTCGAGGTACCAGGGGTCGTAATGGTTGATCGCGTGAATGTCTTCGTCGCTGAAGCCGTGACGCATGGCCTGGGCAATCACCAGAATCCGGTCCGGCGCAGGAAGCGACAGGCGTGCCGTGATGCCGTCCTGGGAGGTGTCGTCAAACTTGATCGGGTCCAGCCCGGTCAGCCCGGTCTCCATCGAACGCAGCGCCTTCTGCAGCGATTCGGCGAAGGTGCGACCGATCGACATCGCTTCGCCAACCGACTTCATCGAGGTCGTAAGGTAGGGATCGGTGCCGGGGAACTTCTCGAAGGTAAAGCGCGGCATCTTGGTCACGACATAGTCGATGCTGGGCTCGAAGCTGGCCGGGGTGACCTTGGTGATGTCGTTCTGAATTTCATCGAGCGTATACCCGACCGCCAGCTTGGCAGCGACCTTGGCAATCGGGAAACCGGTCGCCTTCGATGCCAGGGCTGACGAACGTGAGACCCGGGGGTTCATCTCGATCACGATCATACGCCCGTCGGCCGGATTGATCGCGAACTGGACGTTCGAGCCGCCGGTATCGACCCCGATCTCGCGCAGCACCGCGAGCGAGGCGTTGCGTATGATCTGGTATTCCTTGTCGGTCAGCGTCAGCGCCGGGGCGACGGTCACGGAATCACCGGTATGCACGCCCATCGGGTCGATGTTCTCGATCGAGCAGATGATGATGCAGTTGTCGGCGTGGTCACGCACGAC
>JABIUG010000359.1 GCA_018700655.1 Rhodospirillaceae bacterium
ACGATCACGCCAGTTATGCCCTCGATCTCAGCATGTGCAACATGAACGATGCCGTCGTGAACACCTTCGAGGGTGGCGTCACGGTCTTGGAGAACACCGGTCTGGGTTTCATCTATGGCGCCGGTGTCACGGCGAACAATCATCGCCACGGTCACTACTATGGCGACGGCTACACCGCATTGGGCGTGCTGGTTGTGGGTGGCGCGATCGGTGCGCCCTTTGGTGCCGGGCATGGCGTCTACGAAGCGATCGACGAGATCGAGCTCAGCACCAGGGAATGCATGGCCCAGCAAGGTTACGTCGTCGCGTCGAGTGGCGGCTGACGGTCACTCGCCTGTGTTGCCGGAGCAGTCCTGGTGCACATCATCAGGATCGCTCTGGTTCATGGTCGCAATGGTGCCCCAATAGGGGCTTTGGGCAAGCTGGCAGCGGAAGTTGGTCTTGAAGTCATCCTTTCCCACCCGGTCGGCGGGCCAGCCGTCGTCCAGGAAGGCCCAGGCAAGGTCGGCGTGGCCGCTGTAGATGAGGTCGAACATCTCGCGCCACAGGTCGGGATCCATGTCGGTTGCCGTCCATCGGTCGCTGGCGACAATGCCCGCAGCCTTCTGCTGGAGCGCGTCGGCAGAGGGCGCAGGGGCAGTCATCAGATCGGCCGCCGTCGCATAGGTCTCGCCGTTCCAGGCCAGGATGACTTCGGGCGACGGGGAGGCGGCATAGTAGGTGTTCCAATAGGCAAAGGTGTTGTCACCGGTGATCATGGCGAGGCCGGCCAGGCCGGTGTGTGCTTCGAATCGCGCGCCGGAATCCTGGGTGTCGATTTCGGCAAGCTGACGAAAATACGGCTCGAAGGCGTAGAGGTAGTAGGTCGAGCAGCAATGCGCTCCGCCGGAATAGGACATCACGATCATGTTGGGGACGCCATCGCCGGTAATATCGGTGCCGGTCTTGACCGGAGTGTTGTAGGTGTCGCCGGTCTCTAGAATGTAGCCGCTTTGGGCCCAGACCAGATTGAAGTCGTCGATCACCATCAGAACGTCGGTGCGCTGGTCGGGGAAATGGGCGATGCCGACGGTGATGTCATCGTTGACGATCACGGTTTCGAGCGGCGGCGTGCTGTCCTGTGCCGCTGCCGGTTGGACAAAAAGGACCGCCAGCGCGATTGCTGAGGTGTATCGGCGAACGATAGACATGGGCAACGCTCCTCGGTTCACCGCGATCCTGTCACAGGGTGGTAGCATGCACAGCCCTTTGTGGTCGCCGTGTGGCAGAACCTGTGGTGTCGGTGCAAACTTCATATGCTGAGCCGGTACAAGGACACGCATGGTTCCCTGGACAAACGAAATCCTGTTGCTGATAGCCTGCGCCTTCTCTCTTGCCGGGTTCGTCAAAGGTGTGGTCGGTTTCGGGCTGCCGACGGTGGCGCTGGCGGTGATGGCGATTGCGACCGGAGCGGTTGAGGCGATGGTGCTGATGCTGGCGCCGTCCCTTGTGACCAATGCCTGGCAGGCGCTGGCGGGGGGGCACCTCAAGATAATCCTGCGCCGCTTCTGGAGTTTCCTGCTGCTCATGGCAGCCGGCATCCTGTTCGCTTCCGGGCTGCTTGCTGCGGCTGATGCCAGGGCGCTTTCGGGCATGTTGGGCATTGCGCTGGTTCTCTATGGCGCGATCAGCCTTGCCGGCCCGCAGGTGCCGTCACCGGGCAGGCGCGAAATCTGGCTGACGCCTGTTGTTGGGCTGGTGAATGGCATCATCACGGGCCTGACGGGAACCTTCGTCGTGCCCAGCGTGCTTTACCTGCAATCCCTGCGCCTGACACCGGGCCTGCAGGTCCAGGCGATGGGTGTGTTTTTCTTCACCGCGACCTGTGTCCTGGGCATCGGGCTGGCCGGTCATGGCCTGATGGGCGGCAGTGTTTCCTGGCTCTCGATCGTTGCGGTTGCCCCGGCGCTGGCCGGCATGTGGCTCGGCGCACGCTTGCGCAAGAAGTTGGATGCCGGGCGGTTCCGCAAGGTGTTCTTCTGTGCGGTGACTGTGGTCGGCGGCTATCTGGTGGTGAAAGGCTTCGTGTTCGCCTGAGGCGATGGCGGCCACACCACCCTAGCCGTCATGCCCCGGCTTGACCGGGGTATCCATACTGTTGACCGAGCGCACATTGCTGGCGGTGAAATCGGCAGGCGGTTCGGGGTGGATCGCCCCATCGGGTGGGGCGATGACGGAAGCAGATGGGATCGAGTTCCTCAGCCGAAGCGGGCGGAAGTCACGACGGTTTCATAGGGCACGCGCAGGGTACCGTCTTCCTGGGCCAGCGGCCCGAGCGCATCGGCATAGGCGGTGATGACTTCGGTTTCACTGCGTTCCTTGCAGGCGACCTTGTAGTGGGAAGTCGAGCGGACGTAGCCGATGAACTCCTCGAAGGTGAGGTCCCAGTTCCAGACTTCACGGTCGACCAGTACGGCGCTGGCTTCGTTGATGCAGGAGAGTTCCATGGCGACATCGAAATCGCGGTATTCGCGGGTGTAACCCGGCGTGATCGTTTCGAGCAGGCGCTCGTGGGCTTCGGCAACCGGTTCACCCCGGACCCGGTTGTTGTAGAGGATCGCCAGAGTGCCGCCGGGACGCAGGGTGCGGACACATTCCTCATAAAACGCCGGACGGTCGAACCAGTGTGCCGCCTGGGCCGCGGTCATCAGGCACAGGCTGTTTTCGCCGACGGCAAGCTCCTCGGCGCGGCAATTGAGCCAGTCGATACCACCGCCGCCATCAACCACGGCGGCCTGATCGAGCATGTCGCTGCCAGGGTCGGCGCCGATCACGAGGGCCTGGGGCACCATCGGCTTGAGCGCACGGGTCAGGATGCCGGTACCGCAGCCCAGGTCCAGGATGGTGTTGACCGGGCCGGTGCGGGCAAACATGCGGTTGAGCGAGGCCTGAGCGTAGCGCGGCCGGTAGCGGTCATAGTCGTCCGACAGGCCATCGAAGATGACCCGTGGATCGCTCCAGCGATCGGACCAGACGTGTTTGAAGGTCATTGCGCTCCGCTGCACCAAGGTTGCCGCCAGGACGACGAGCATAGCAGATGCTGTCTGCCTTCTAAATCAGTTGCCCCCGAACTGCGCG
>JABIUG010000043.1 GCA_018700655.1 Rhodospirillaceae bacterium
AAGCATACCCTTGGAGGCGCAACGTTCGTTAATCTCTGCTGCTTGATCAAGGGTGAGGTTGCGCGGCCGCAACCGGTCGCGCCATTCGCTCGCCCGGGCAGCAATCATTTCTTCGACATCGAAAAACTGGGTCTTGAAGACATCTGCTTTCGCATCGGCGGCCAGATCTACAAGGTCTCTCGCAATCGCGATATCTCCGAAATGCGATACCCCGGCCTCGGCAATGAAGAGGACCGGCTCACCGGGGCCGACCTTGCGATCACCCAGCGAAAAGCTCTCGTGAAAGCCTGCTTCAAACATCATCAACTCCAGGGGTCAAAAGCCCGTCATACCGGCAGGCAATACAATCAAAGCCAACAGGGCCGACGATCCTCATCGCGCGCCCACGACGGCCGCTGGTCCGGTCGCAACGATGCGCCCTGCCTCAAGCCGCACGACCTCGTCACAGGCACGCAAGGTGGTGTCACGATGGGTGATAACCAAAATGGTGACCTTGCCCTTCAGCCTGATCAGGGTCTGTACAATCAGTTCCTCGTTTTCAGGATCAAGCGATGCAGTCGGCTCATCCAGAACAAGAACCGAAGGGTTGCGATAGAGCGCCCGGGCGATTGCGATCCGCTGGCGCTGCCCTCCCGAAGCCCTCTGCCCGCGATCGCCCAGAGGGGTGTCGACACCCTGGGGCAGGTCGTCAATCAGACTCTGCAAGCCAGCCTGCTCGATCGCCCGAAGAAGTCGCGCATCGTCACGGGCCAGGCCCAGATGGATGTTTGCGGCAACGGTGTCGTCGGTGGAATAGGGCTGCTGCGGCACGTAACCGACATGATGCAACCAGTCGTGCCCGGCTTCGTCGAGCGGCTCGCCGCCGACCAGGACACGCCCCGATGTCGGGCGCAGCATTCCGAGCAGCAGATCGATAAACGTGCTCTTGCCCGCGCCGGACTCTCCCTTGACGCCGAGGCATTCACCCCGGGCAATCTCAAGCGCGACCTCGGTCAATGCGGTACGATCTGTTCCATCATAGACAAACCCGACCTCACGGAACGCTATGGTCGACCAATCACGCGGTACAATTCGGCCTGAACCCCTGGACCGCTCGTCCTGCTCGAGGCCTCTGACGTTTTCGAGCAGCGCGATCTTGCCCGCAACCCAGGGCAGGGTGTTGATCATCTTCGTGGCAGCAGTCTGGAGCCGGATGATCGCAGGTGTGATCCGCGCGGATGCCAGAACAATCAGCGCCATCTGTGCCGCGAGCGCACCACCTTCGACACCCGACGACCACAGGGCGATCATCACCAGCAACACGCCAGACTGCATGATCAGCATGATCACGGCCGCCGGGATCTGGGCATAGATCAGCGATGAAGCCGAGGCATGCCTGGTGCCCGCGTTGGACTCCGTGAACAAATCGACAAAATGATCTTGAGTCCGGTTGACCTTCACATCCTTGATTCCGGTCAGGATCTGATTGGCCATCACCATTGAACGCTCGGCCGCTTCCCGGCTCCTGAGATTCCAGTAGATCAGCCGGTTCTTCACTGCCCCGGTCGAGATACCTGCCAAAACGCCGGCAATGACCAGCATGGCCAGCCCGCCGACCGGCGTGAGCACCACGACAAGAGCCACCGTCGTGACCAACGTCATCAACATGGCCAGAATACGCAGGCCGTTGCCGATCATATCCCTGTTCCAGTAGATGACGTCGTTATGGACAATCCTGGTCAGTGCCGTCGCGTTCTGATGCAGAAACCAGGAGAACGGCGCAGCGACGATCGCCGACAGCAGGTCGTGCGTCATGCGGACGTTCAAGCGCGCGATGTAACGTTCCATCACGATGTTGATGACCATCATGCCGAGATGACCCACCAGCAGGGCAACAAACGCGACCGATGACAGGGTGATCAAAAACCCATCACGAGAGGGGCTCCCAAGCCATTCGTACAGCTCGGTTGCCTTTCCGCCCTGCTCAAGAACGTCGGGCTGCACGAGCACACTTACCACCGGAAGAATTGTGGCAATCGCGGCCAACTGGATAAGTTCCACGATACCTATCAAGGCAGAGAGGATTAGCGCCTTGCGCCGCTCGCGAGGCGTCATCAGTGCGAGACCACGCCGGATTGTCGCCCAGCTGTTGATCTCTTTGCGCTCCCCCGCAGTTTCGGGGGCGGGATTGCTCATGCGCTCACGCTTTCAGGAAGGCCCGCCCGATCGAAAGACGGGTTGCTGAGGTCAACCAGGCGAGCCGCATAGAGGTGTTGGCTCTGTTGATTTCCACCCTTGTTTACCGTGTCGGAGACAGTGTGGTGATAGACCTCAAAGTTCGCATCCCTGAGGAATCCCATGACGACGGAACTGGGGATCTTGTTGCCCGGCATATGATCCGAGCCGGGCGAAAAAGTGTGATTGAACACAAACCGGCCACCGGGCTTCAGCACGCGTGCAACTTCGCTGATGGCGGTAGCAAGGTCGTCGGCATAGGTGATGGTCTTGCAGGCCATAACAAAATCGAACCGGTCATCTTTGAATTTCATGTCTTCCATGTTGTCGACAAGAATGCGGGGATGACGTGAGTAGAGGTCGATACCGAGAACATTCTGAGGGCGGTAACCGTGGCATTGCACCAGAAACAGTTCCTGGATGGTGCGCGGACCGATCACGAGGACCTTGTCGTTGGCCGGGTCCGCCGGCGGCAGGCTCGCCACAGCGATAAGCGGCTCAGCTGCACGTGCCGTAGAGATCGCAAACCCCTCCGTGACAGCCAGATTTTAGTCACGGACTTTCTGTACATGTGGGTCATCGCCGTCAAAAACCTTCACCTTGCCATGACGCCAGCGCGCCAGTAGCTGCTGGGCGGTGCTTAAAAGCTCGAACACGGTCGGCTGGAGAAGAACATCATTCCATAGGCTGCGCCTGACTCGTCGGGGCTCGGGGGCAAGCAATGCCTTCTTGACGTAACTCAGGGCGAGTTTCAGAGATTTCAACATGAATAAGTCCTAACATTCCGTCTGCACGCCCGCGCCGGAACGACGGGAGCCCGCAAGATCTCAACCACGGCCACGCAACTCGGCCGAAGCATCGAAATCGTCTAACTCCTGCAGCCAACGATAGACAGCTCACGGGTCACAACGACACCGGAAATCGCAACATCGCGAACCATCGGTTGGACCAGGATCTGATTGCCGCCGGGCCCTGTGCCATAGCTCGCGATCACCGTTTTGACCGCCTTCGAGATGCTTTCCCTGCTTGGCTCGATCGAAATCACACTGTCGAACACACTGGCCATCGACGAAACCTGGGTATCTTCGGAAAGACCACTGGAGCGTACGACCAGCAGGCCATCGCCAAAGGCGTTCAGGATATCACTCAGCCATGGGCCCTGATCCTGGCGCCACGCCGACACCGTGAACAGGATCTGCTCGCAGAAATCGGCACTGGGTACCAGCGGCGCCAGGCGTGCCAGGGTTTCGCCCTTGGTGCCGAACTCCATGGTTGCAGCGTTCATGCGCTTTCCACGCATGCGTCCGAAAGTAGACGGAATGACCTGCTGTCACGTGACAACGCATCATGGCTGCCCGACGCTGTGACCGTACCGTCTTTCAGCACGAAAATCATGTCGCAATCCGCCAGCGAGCCCATGCGATGGGTGATGGTCACAATGGTACGCTCGCCACCCAGGCGACTGATGGTGCCGCGAATGGCACGTTCCGTCGGAACATCAAGTGCACTGGTCGCTTCATCAAAGACCAGAACCTGGGGGTCGTTGTAAAGCGCACGCGCAATGGCGACACGCTGACGCTGCCCACCCGAGAGCCTGCCGCCTGCATCGCCCAGAGAAGTTTCAAGACTGGCAGGCCAAGTCTTCACGAGATCAGCCAGTTCCGCAAGCTCCAGACAGTGCCAGACCTTGGCTTCATCAATCGCGTCGTCGTCGAGACCAAAAGCGATGTTGCGACGCAGGGAGTCATCAATGAGGA
>JABIUG010000360.1 GCA_018700655.1 Rhodospirillaceae bacterium
CACGTTCGTCGTTCTTGACCTCATCGGCAGTGCCCTGTGTGAGCACCTTGCCTTCGGCCATGACGATCACCGGGTCGCACAGGCGCGATATGAAATCCATGTCGTGTTCGATCATGCAGAACGTATATCCACGCTCCTGATTGAGTCGAACAATGGCGTCTCCGATCGTCCGCAGCAGAGTACGATTCACACCGGCACCAACCTCGTCGAGAAAGACGATCTTGGCATCGACCATCATCGTGCGCCCGAGCTCGAGCAGTTTTTTCTGGCCGCCGGAAAGATTGCCGGCCAGTTCGCCCGCAACAGCAGAAAGATTGAGAAATTCGATGACCTCGTCGGCCCGCTCGCGCAGCGTCTGTTCTTCTTCGCGCAAGGCAGCGGGGGCAAACCAGGCTTGCAGCAGGTTCTCACCCGCCTGCCCGCCCGGCACCATCATCAGGTTTTCGCGCACGTTGAGGTTGGGGAATTCATGGGCGATCTGAAATGTGCGCAGAAGCCCGCGATGAAAAAGCTCGTGGGGTTTCAGGCCGGTAATGTCCTGGCCATCAAGCAGAACGTTGCCGCTGGTCGGCGGAAAGAGGCCTGCAATGACATTGAACAGCGTCGTCTTGCCCGCACCGTTGGGACCGATCAGGCCCGTGATGGTGCCTTCGGCAATTTCAAGGCTGACGCCATCGACAGCATGGAGCCCGCCGAAGCGTTTGTGTAGATCGACGACACGGATCATGGCTGTTGTGACAGGAGAAAGAAAACGGCCCGGCGCAGTTGCACGCCGGGCCGTCGTCAAACCACTAAATCAGTGGATCTGCACAGTCACGAACTCACCATCGGTGACTTCGAGTTCCTTGTAGGAACCGTAGGTCTCGCCGACATCGGTGAGCTCGACGCCAGTGGCGCCGACATAGTCGATCTCGCCACCACCGGCGAGGATCTCAAGACCACGGGCCAGTTCACCCGGGCCAATCGCTTCACCCGGGGCGTTGGCAACATCCATGATTTTGCTCTGGATCGCTGCACGGTCGGTCGAACCGGCTGCCTGCATGGCAAGCGCAATCAACGCGGCCCCGTCATAAGATTCACCGCAGAACGGGCAATCGCCAGTCAGGCCGGCATCTTGTGCCAGCGTGACGAAATCAGCCGCTTCCTGTGAATCCGAGCCAGGCAGGGTTCCGATCGTTCCGTTGAGATCCGGGCCGATCGCTTCGATCAGCGAATCGCCGATCATGCCGTCAGCCAGGATGAAACTCTCGAAAGCGCCGGTATCAATCGAAGTCTGGATGATACCCTTGCCGCCCTGATCGACATAACCAAAGACTGCTAGGTGCTCGGCGCCCGAAGCGGCCAATGCGGCAACTTCAGCAGAGTAATCGGCCTTGCCGTCTTCATGGGGTGCCACGGCAACAACGTCGCCGCCCATCTCCATGTAGGCACCCTCGAAGCTGTCAGAGAGCCCTTTGCCGTAATCATTGTTGGTGTAGGTGACAGCGACCGACATGATACCGCGGTCAACCAGGATGGCCGCCAGGACTTCGCCCTGACGTGCGTCCGATGGAGCTGTACGGAAGAAATAACCATCGTCTTCGATCGTCGTCAGCGCCGGCGACGTAGCGGACGGTGACACCATGACGACGCCGTTGGGCACCGCAACATTGCTCGCAATAGCCGTGGTCACACCAGAGCAGTCCGCGCCCATGATGGCGACGACGTTGTCGGATGTGATGAGACGCTCTGCTGCAGCGGTCGCGGCGGCAGAATCGATACAGGTCGAATCACCGCGGACCGGGGTCAGTGTCGTGCCGCCCAGAAGCAGGCCCGAATCGGAGACTTCCTTGAGCGCCAGTTCGGCTGATTCCGCCATATCCGGCGTCAGTGATTCAATCGGGCCCGTAAAGCCCAGAATGACGCCAACCTTGGCGTCGTCGGCGGAAGCAACCGGCATGCTGGCAAACGCCAGTCCCAGTGCTCCAATGGATGCCGCAATTGCGACCTTCATGCTCGCGTTCATGATCGTCACTCCCCTCGGTTGCCGCCATCCACGCTTGATGCGTGTTGTCCGGCGATCCCTACCAATTACCACAATTGGTCTGGGTCATTTTTGTCATGGGACAATCCGTCGCGCAAAGGAAAACTCCCGGCGATCATCCGCGCAAACGGGCCAGCGCCCGAATGTGCTCGAGACCCAGACCGCAACATCCGCCCAATACCTGGACACCCAGCCCGCACCATTGGCGGGCTTCTTCCTCGAGATCTTCGGGTTCAATGATGTCGGTAAACTGCCAGCGCGGCATTTTGAAGAAGCCGGAATCGGGATAGGCCATCATCGGCCCGCTCCATTGCTCACGCAGCAGAGCAAGCGCGGGTCCGGTCGCGTTAACGTTGGTGTGCATCAGCCCCATCACTTCAGCTTTGCCCGCAACGGCAACCGCAATGCTCTCTTCGAAAGGAAAGCCTTCCCAGACATAACTGTGGACATTGGCGCTCTCCATTCTGGCGCTGAGGCCGCACCAGAACGGTAATCCGCTTTCTTCGGCGGCCTGAAGTGCAAGCTTCATATGCAAGGGCCGCGACATCATTTCGAGCATCACCATGTCTGCTCCTGCCTCGGCGCCGGCATAGGTGACCTCGCGGAAGTTATCGAGGACCTGTTCGGGTGACGGCCGCAGTTCGGGGTCATCACGTGCGGCCCCGGGCACCATGGGCATCTGATGGGAAAGGGACACCGCAACAACCACATCGCGCCCGTCGGCAGCCCTGTCACGGGCCGTTTTGGCGATTTCGACGGCCTTACGCGTGAGCGCGGCAGACTTCTCCGCCGCTCATGCCTGCTCAAGCATGTGGCGCGCGTTGGAAAAGAAATTGGCGGTGATGACGTCTGAACCGGCTCGAATGTAGTCCTTGTGAATGGTCAGAAGGATATCGGGGGCGGTCTGGGTCGCCAGCGCACACCATGCTCCGCCACTCATTGTCGCACCGCGATGTTCCAACTCGGTTCCGGTCACCCCATCGAGCAGGATAATCTCACCTGCTTCCAGCCGCTTGCGCAGGCTAGCCATCACCATCATCCTCTCCTTCATCTCGAGCCGCACAACACTAGTTCACGAAGTGCCGTTATGAGAACGCCGGAGTTGACCCGTCGCACGCAGTGACTAATGTTGCCGCTTCACTAGGGAGTGTATGGGAGAACAACCATGACCTATAAATTCAATTCTTCTCGCCGTTCCGTGCTGAAAGGTACGGCTGTGGCAACGGGCGCGCTTGCTGCGCCTGCGGTTCTGAGCAAGGCCTGGGCAGCCGAGCCGATCAAGGTTTCATCCTATGGCGGTTATTTCGAAGACATGCTCGCGGAGTATGCCTATCCGGAGTTCACCAAGGCGACCGGTATTGAAGTTCAAACCGTTTCGCAGCCCGGTGGCTTCGAATGGTTCGTCCAGCTCAAGACCAGCATCGCGGCCGGTTCGCCGGCGGTGGATGTCACCATGGGTGGCTACGGTTCCATTCTGCGGGCGCCGGAAGTTCTTATTCCGATCGATGAGTCTCAGGTCCCGAACCTGGCCAACGTTCCCGATTACCTGATCCAGCGCACCGCTGATGGTACGCCAATCACTTGTCCGGTTCTGGCCTGGTACGCGACGCTTGTGACCAACACCGAACTCTTCCCGACAACACCGACAAGCTGGGCCGATGCCTGGGATCCCAAGTTTGAAGGTGAACTCGGCTGGGGCCGGAACATCGATTCGAGCTATCTGCTCGATATCGTCGCTGCGACCTTCTTTGGTGGCAACGACATCATGGCGACCGATGAAGGCCTGATGACCTGTATGAATAAAGCAGCAGAGCTGAAGGACAACGTGCGCCTGTGGTTCCGTGACGAAGGTCAGTTCCAGGCCATGCTGCAATCAGGCGAGCTCAACGGTGGCCAGTATTACCATGACGTCACCCAGGTGATGATCATGGATGGTTTCCCCGTGACCTCCACTTTCCCCAAGGAAGGTGGCGTCATCGACTTCGGTTCGTGGGGTCTTGTCCAGGGCACCGACAAGATCGATGCCTGTCAGGAATTCATGAACTGGTCGGTTTCTCCGGAAGCCCAGACCAGTATCACTGACAACCTCTGGACCGCCCCGGTTCTGCCGCGCGATATGCTGCCGAACCTGTCTGATGAGTCGTTCAATCGTGCTTCCAGCACGATCGAGCCCATCGTGCCGAACTATGAGGTCTATGTGAACAAGGGCGACTGGCTCGGCGAGAAGTGGAACGAACTTCTGTCCGGCGTCTGACCGAACCAGTTTACGTTTTTGGGAAAGGCCGGGGCTCACGCTCCGGCCTTTTTCATTTCGCTGTTTCAGCGGTCGCAAGTTTGCCCGACAGCAGTGCCGGGCGTAATCTTTGTTCGGACCCGCAGACTTGGCCACCGTCATGTCACTGACCTTCAGCCCGATTTCAGCATGTGCCGGCAATCAGCCCTTTGCCGAATGCCATGGCGTTGATCTGTCGAAACCCCTGAATACAGACGTTACCCAGGCGCTTCGCACAGCATTGCTGGAGCACGGTCTGCTGTTGTTTCGCGATCAGCAAGCAATGACGCCCACAGACGAAGTTGCCTTCAACAGGGCCTTCGGTTGGCACGATGCCGAACAACGCGACTTCCTCTTCGGTTTCGGTGCTCCGGTCACCGAGCATCGCGTCAGTGGCGGCGCACAGATGCCGGGACTCCCCGAAGTTTCCGTCCTGGGCAACGTCTTCCTTGAGGATTATCACGGCATCACCAACACACAACTCGTGCCGGTGCTGGGCTTCAGTCATTCGGGCTGGCATGCCGACGGGCTGCACGACATGTTCGACGGCCTGCCGGAAATGACAACGATGTTCAATCCGTCGGGATGGTCGACGCTTCAGGGCGGGCAGACTTACTTCACCTCGGGCCCCCGCGCGCTTTCACGCATGGAACCTGAATTGCTGGAAGAGCTTTCACGCTGCGTCGTCGGTTACATGCGTTATCCCAACGATGATGCCCAGGATGATAACCGACGGGTCGCCCCTGGTGCATCGGTCATGGAACGCGAGGGCACGTACCGGGTCGGCTTTGCAATCGACCGTAACGACCACGCGACCGGTCTGCATGATTTCGAACTCCGGCCCGAACACGCCGATGCGGCGGGCCGCCACCCTTGCATTTACCGGCATCCGGTTACCGATGAGCATTCGCTCTACATCACGCCAGGCCAGGCCGTCTGTCTGCTGGATGCAAAAACCGGACAGGTCCGCCACAACGTCGATGAAACGACCGAACTGCTCTCGGAAGCGCTTCTGCCCAGCGCACTGCCCGACATCCGCTATGAACACGCGTGGCGCGAAGGTGACTTCGTCGCCTGGATCAACACCCTGGTCCTTCACAGCGCATCCGACCCTTCCGGGATCGACGGTCCCCGCCTGATGCACCGGGTCCGTCTCTCAACCCCCAAGACCCGTTGGGCTGCCGGCCTCTACCTCGACTTTCCCGCGAACGCCTGAGCCAGCCAACCGGTGGTGTCAGACTAAAACAAACGGGTCTAGGAAGATCGGCCACCTGGCGCCCGTCATGCCGCAGAAAGCTCGCGCCACTCGGCAAGGGCAGTTGAGCGATTGAGCTTGAAGTTCTTGCGGCTGTAGAGATGCCGTTCCTGGTTGAAGTGGTTGTGGATTGAGGCGTGAACGGAGGCGAATTTCTGCAGG
>JABIUG010000361.1 GCA_018700655.1 Rhodospirillaceae bacterium
ACGACATGGTACGGTTAGAGGACGACATGGTACGGTTAGAGGACGACATGGTACGGTTAGAGGACGACATGGTCAAAGTCCTCCTGATCGGGATCGGGCCGGAACAGATCCTCCAACTCGGGGAAGTCGCGCCAGACCTCGCCGGCATAGCCGTTGTTCCCGATGGCTCCGGGATCATCCCGCCAAACCGTCTCTCCGGCAGCCTCTCTTCGCGCCAGTGTTGCCGTCATGCTGCGCGCAACATCATGCGTCCCAGACGAATGGAACGACGTCACGCCATCACGCTTGAATTCGTCGATGTTCGCAGCAATCACACCAGGCTCTGGCAGCGGATCAGCCATCGCCTGCCTACAGGCATCCCAATCAGCGCTGTAGCGCGGTGCGTCACGCCAGCCCAGGCGGCTGCGGTGGCGTGAGATCGAATGGCAAAACAACTGGTCGGACACTGCCTGGCGTAGAATGTTCACATGTCCTCTCCCCGCATCATAATGATATCATCGGTGCTGGCACCTTCACTCAGGCTCCAGCCCGGTAGCCTTGCAACCTCACGAAAACCAGCCTTCGCAAAAGCACCGACGGAACCACGATTATCGCCATAGATACCGGCAGCAATTCGGCGCAGACCCAGATCTTCCAGCCCACATTGTGCAATCGCATCGATCGCTTCGCTGGCAAGCCCCTGCCCCCAGCGTGCGCGATCACCGATGATGATGCCGATCCAGGCACGCTGATGCCGCCGATCGATGGGACCAAGTTTGATGTTGCCGATGTGACTGCCCTGATCGGTCGCGATCAGCCCCAGCAGGAGATTATCCTCGCTGGCATTCATCGCTTCGATAAACCCCTTGAGCGCGGCGGCATCATGGGAGGCATATCGGGATTCAGTGAAACGCATGATCTCGGGATCGTTCATCCACGCGAGATAGGCACCACCGGCATCGGCAGGCTCCAGAGTCCGCAACATCAAGCGTTCTGTCATCAGGGGCTCGACGAGCTTCATGCTGCCGACGCCGCATGCAGGGGTAGATAACGACCATCGGCAACGCGCGCCTCGACATCAGACATGGCCATATCATCGACCGGCCCATGCCAATTCCCGGCACCCTGCTCAATGAAATCGTCACGCGTCCGCTTTCCGGCCTGCAACGCTCCAACGCAGCATCCCAGCAGGACAAAACCCTGCTTGTAGGTCGCCACGCGCAGTTCGGGGTAAATCGCTACGCCGGTGAGATCGATGTCACGAACTTCCAGAACAGGGCCTTCATCGATGCCTTCGCTCATCAGATGCACGGTGTTGGCAACCGGCTGGTTTTCCAGGATGGCATGTTCCACGGCGCAAGAGCCACGATAGTCCGGCAACCGTCCGGGATGGCAGCTGAGAACACCCATGGCTGGAGCAGCAAGCAAGGCAGGACTGAAGATGCGCGGCGTTCCTGCATTAACCAAGAGGTCGATGCTCCGCTCGCGCACCAGGTTTACGGCCGCTGGGCTGTTGTGATCTTCGACCGCAACAAAGTCGGCCTTGATACCATCGAGACGGGCCAAAGCCAGAGGAGGTAAACCGCCATCTGTACGCAGGGCGTGAATAGTGCCCTCACGCGCGCTGCACGGGGTCGGGTCGAGAAACACGGCGTCGAGCACAACTCCAGCATCGAGCATGCCTCGAATGATGTGACCGCCCAGAATACCGTCCGGCGTGGTCAGGGCAGCAACCTTGAGCATGGATCCGTTCATGCCGTTTGCCGCCCAGCACCGTGATGGTGCGCCACAAGCCGATGGAGCGCTTCGGCCATTGCCGCACCCGCTCCACCGGCCCGATGGGACACTGGTGTTGCCTGCCATGGACCGTTCAGGCGCGCATGGAGTCCAGACCGGTGTTCGACGGCTGGAATCGCTCCAGAGCCAATACCTGGTAGCCAGTCGCGCTCCACTGCATAGGGCAGAATGGAAAGGCAGGGGCGACCCATCAAATGTGCCTCTTCCAACAGAGATCCCGACATGCCGACCATCAGATCAGCAGCCCAGACGAGTGCCAGGGGATCGCCGCCCTCACTCACCTGATCGATTTCATCGAGATAGGCTGCAAATTCATCCCTGGTATTTTTCGGGTGCAGACGCAAAACGATCCAGGGACGTGGCGAGTGCTGCGCCATCGCATCCAGCAGTTCTTCGAGCATGCGTGCACAACGTGGTGCCGTGCCGTCTCGTCCCTCGAAATTGAGCGTGGCGTTCCAGCGATCGGCCTCGGGATTTACCGCGTAACCAACTTCAGCAAGAAAAATAATCACCGGGCGCGTGCCGGCTTCAGGCAGGGCCGCTTTGCGTAGCGCTTCCCGGCCCTGGCCCTCAAAGCCTGCGGCGGCGGAAAGAATCCGGTCATGATGGGGATTGCCCGTTACCGCAACGGCAGAGCCAGCGAAGCCCAGTTCTGCAAAGGCCGTTGCGGCACGATCATCAGCGACCATGACGAGATCAGGAGCATGGCGCAGCGGATTATCGCTAGTGCCACGGAAACGATGTTGCGCATTGGCCGCCTGATCGACGGGCGCCGCGCTGGGGATACCGGCATCACGCGCCGCATCGATCAGTGCCAGACCAGGGCTTTCAAGGTTCTCGGAAGTTCCAGACACGACAAGGCCCGGCGCATGTCGTGACAACAAGTCACCCGCCTGCGTTTCCTCACTGACGTCGAGCACTTCCAGCCCACGATCGCGCAGATAGCCGACGGCTGCCCCCGCAGCCAACAAGATGATGTCATCCCCCGGCATGGCCGCGATCATGGGCACAAACCAGTTCGCCGCGCCGGGGTCTTCGACATAGGCCAGCATGCGCATCAGGCCACCACCGCAAGGGCCTGTTCATGGATCGCCTCGATCACAGCGGAAGTTTCCAGCACCGAATCAAGCGGGCTGACCGGTGTGGTGCCAGACTGCAGCGCGCTGGCCAGGTCATCATGGACGGCATAGAGCGCTTCACCCATGGACATGGTTTCGGCCACCGGTTGATCGCTTGCGATTTCAAAGGCGCCTGTGGTGGTGAGATTTTCGCGCCGCTCGAAACGACACAAACGCAGGCCCTCGCTGATGAGAGACATCCGTCCAGCTGTGTCCCAGATATCAAAAGCGTTTTCCCGGTAGTGGTCGAAACCGACCGGCAGGGCAATCACCGTCACACCAGATTGCATAACAAGCGAAAACGGTGTGTTGAGATCACCATCGAGCGGCCCACCGACAAAGGATGTACTGCCTGCGGGAACACTCGCACGCGCCACTTCACCCAGCAGCATGCGCGCAAGGTCCACCATGTGGGTGCCATTGTTATGAAGGCCGTTGCCATAAACCATGAACCCGCCCTGCACGTCACCGACGGCTTCCGTGAGGCCGCCTTGCACAAGCTCGCGATGCCGGCGGTCCGCGCGGCGCGGCAGGTTGACCTGAGCGACAAGGCCCCGGGTTTTGCAAAGCGCGGCAAAGCCCCTGGCCTCGGCAAGATCAGCACCCAGCAGCTTTTCAACCAGCACAGCCCTGAGGTTAGGCAGCGCCTCGATGATGGCCTGGCGCCTGCCTGGCGACGTTGCCAGCACGGCCACTTCAATAGCTTCACGGTTAACAAGGCCGGCAACATCCTTTGCAGCGGTCACACCGTATTGCTCGGCACAGGCCTGCACATGGGCCTCAACCGGGTCCACAGCGGCAACCCAGTCGTAAGCGGAATGTTCAGCCAGAACCTGCGTGTGGCTGGCGTACCGGTAATGCTTCGCCATGCGTGGATCGGCCGCGTATCCCGCACCGATCTGACCGCACCCAAAGAGCGCTGTGACGAAACCGCTCATCGCGCAGCCTTTTCTTCACAGTCGATGTTGAGCGCCACCAGATCGGGGCGCGCATGGAGCAGGTTCATGAGCTCAGGCAACCCGAAGACAGGGCCATGGATCGGCTCGAGTTCGGCGTAGACCGCACGGATGAACGCCAGGTCCTCGTCATAATCCAACTGCAGGTGCCAGTCCGGGTGGCGCCAGACCGCCGGCGCAACAATGTTGTGAATGCGATAACGGTCCGGGTTGTCATAAAAGTGGAGCGAAACATTTTCGCACACGGCGGGGTCATCGATGGTTGCCGCGACATCGACCAGCAGGGCCAGAGGAAACATCTGAACATCGGCACCCATGGGGAAGGTCTGTACACGACCACAATTGCTCACCACATCAGCGTGGTTGGCGTGGAACGTCTCAATGCCCAGCGTGACGACGTCAGGGGGCAGCAGCGTGCAATCGCCAGTGACCTCCACGACCAGTTCGCCACCGACCGATTCCTGCGCTTCGACCACACGGGCAAGAACATCATCCTCGCTGCCCCGATAGCAGGCAACACCTTCATCACGTGCCCAGGCTTCCAGCGCATCATCCCCGGGCGAGGTCGTGGTCGCGAGCACAATATCGTCAAGCAGCGCCACGGAACGCAGGCGATCAAACAGCCGCGTCAGGGCAGGTTTCCCACCAACATCCATCAGCACCTTGCCGGGAAAACGGCTGGAGCCCATGCGGGCTTCGATGCTGGCGACGGTGTGCGGCAGACTCACGCCTGTTCCCTCTCCCAGGCAGCGAGTTTTTCACGTCCCTCGAACACCTTGTGGAAAGCGGCGACCATCTGGTCGAGTTGATCGGGATCAGGGTCAAACCCGCAGATTTCATAGGTCACGAAACCGGTCTCGTGCAGGCGCTCTGCAACGGGGCACAGGCCGTCGGCATAGGACCGGTTGGACCCTGCGAACGGGAACCCATCGCGCCCAATCGCCCGACGCTCACGGAACATGGGCAGCCGATAGAGCGGCGGCACGTAACCACCCGCAGCCGGTACGCCTTCGGCATGGAGCGCAGCAAGCAGAGTTTCTCGGCTGATGCCCAGGGCATCAGGGTCCATATCAGCAGTCCAGACATAATAGACATGACTGCAATCAGACCGCACGGCAGGAACCTTGAAACCCTCAATCTGGCCGATGCCTGCCGTCAGGCGCTCTGCGATGGCGACACGCCCACCAATGATCTCCTCGGCCCGCTCGATCTGACCCACGCCTACCGCAGCAGAAAGCTCCGTCATGCGGAAGTTGAGGCCTGGCGTGTTGGCAATCTCAGCGATCTCGACATCACCCACGACGTTTTCGCCATGATTGCGGATAAGCTGCATACGCAGGGCAAGGTCATCGTTGTTGGTGACACAAAGCCCACCCTCACCGGTCTGGATGTGCTTGTGCACGTTCAAGCTGAAGACGCCGATATGCCCGATCGTGCCCGCCGGTTTACCGTTCTCCATCGCGAACGGACCCTGCGCATTGTCTTCCACCAGATGAATGCCATGGCGGTCAGCCAGTGCACGCAGCTCGGCAAGGCGGGCAGGATGCCGAACAGGTTGACGACAAAGATCGCCTTGGTCTTTGGGCCGATAGCTGTTTTGACGGCAGCAAGATCAAGACAGAAGGTCTCATCCTCGATATCGACGAAGACTGGCACCGCGCCATAGAACATAGGCGCCACAGCGGTTGCAGACATAGTGGTGGGCGGGCAGATCACTTCGTCGCCAGGCGAAAGGCCGATAGTGCCAGCGGCGGCAAAAAGACCAGAGGTTGCTGAGTTGACGCTGACGACATGGCGCACATCCAATGCCTCACGCCACATCGACTCCAGACGCTTGACCATCGGACCACCCCAGAACTCCTCACCCCAGGAGCCGCAGAATCCCAAGAGCAACTTGCCATCCATGACCTCGTTGACCAGCGTGCGTTCCCGTTCGCCGATCGAGTGGAACGGTGCCACGCCACCTTCCACACAGGGAGACCCGCCCAAGAGTGCCAGATCGCTCAAGCGCCTTGCTCCAAAAGGTCGAATTGCAAGGCTGTTCCGCGCGCGACCGATTGACGAACCTTACGACCGAGAATCTCGGGCAGGTGCTTGGGCGCCAGGCCATAACCTGGCCGAATCACACGAACGTTCTCGCGCGTCACCACATCACCGGCCGCCATATCGGCCACGACATAGATGGAGCGACGAAAAATAGTGCTGCTCTTTTCGCTCGACTTCAGGCCGTAATCCACCCGGCCCAACGCCTCCCAGGCGCTCTTCACATCGCGGGACAGGATAGCGAGCTCTTCAGGCTCCAGCGAGAATGCCGCATCAGGGCCACCATCCGCGCGGCGCAAAGTGACATGTTTCTCAATGGCACAGGCACCCAGAACCACCGCAGCGACCGAGACCACAGTACCTGGTGTATGATCCGATAGACCGACCACGCTTCCAAACGACGCGGCAATATCGGGAATGGTGGCGAGATTGCTATCGGCAACCGGCGCGGGATATCCGCTCACACAATGAAGCAGCAAGAGTTCATCGCAACCGCCTTTGCGTGCCGCCCCAACTGAATC
>JABIUG010000362.1 GCA_018700655.1 Rhodospirillaceae bacterium
AAATCGCTCTGCATGCGCAGCGACAGGATCGCCATATCGCGCGCAGTCGAGAACATCTCGTCGTCGTGCCAGCCCGATGCGTTCATGAACGTCGTGTTGTTCATGCCGAGTTCACGGGCTTTTTCAGTCATCATGACGCTGAAGCGCCACTCGCTGCCGCCACCAAGTCCTTCGGCGGCCACGGAAGCCACATCGTTCGCCGACTTCGTCATCAGGGCCATGATGGAATCATCGACATTGATCGACTGCCCTTCAACGAGACCGAGTTCCGAAGGTCGCGCGGCCTGCGCATGGGCCGAGACCGGCCATTCGGTTTCAAGCGTGACGGTGCCGGATTCAAGCGCATCGAAGATCATGTAGAGAGTCATGATCTTGGTCAGCGAAGCCGGATACATCGGCTTGTCGGGTTCGTTCTGATAGAGAATATTGCCGTTGGTCGCGTCGATCACGATCGCGGTATAGGCCTGCGCGAGCCCTGCAGAAGCCATCACCGTGATCGCGCAAAGCGCCGCGAGCAGCAACCTCGCACGGCACAATCCATTGATAACAAACGATAAATTCATAGTCTGACGTGTCATTCCAGAAGCCCCGAAGCACATCCTTGAGTGTTCACACTATACGCAACAACCTGGATTCCTGTCCATATCTACGTTCAACAAATCAACGAATGTTGTTGAATCCAAACGAAGAATCATTCTGACACCTCCAACTTGGTCGATGTTGCCGTCGCCGAACGACCGGCCGACGGCCATTGATCCAGTGTCGAATATGCATCCTGATAGGCAGTGCCTGCCCTCAAGACTAGGGCGTCAGCCTGGGTCTGCCCGATGATCTGAAGACCGGCGGGAAGGCCCTCGCTGTTGAAGCCGCAAGGCACGGTCAGCGCGGGTTGCCGGGTCAGGTTGAAAGGATAGGTGAACGGTGTCCACGTAAACCAGCGGTCGTGCGGCCAGCCTGCCGGAACCTCCAGACCTGCTTCGAATGCGGGGATCGGCAGGGTCGGCGTCACCAGGAGGTCGTAGCGCTCATACAACGCATCGATTTGCCCGGCATAACGACCGCGCATCCGCTCGGCCTCGACATAATCCATGGCCGGGATGCGTTCGCCCTCTTCGGCAATCTTGACCAGGCCATAGTCCAGGAACCGCCTGCGCGCCTTGCTTTCAGCCCGAATGGCCTGTGCGGCACACGCATACCAAAGGGTCCGGAAGATCTCTTCGGGTTTGGGAATATCGAGCTCGATGATGTCGACCTCTGCACCGAGATTACGCAGTCCTTCGACCGCCTGATCAACCAGCGCTCTGATTTCGGGATCGACACGGACATAACCAAGGTCGGGACTGTACGCGATGCGCAAGCCCTTGATGCCGCCTTCGGCGGCCGCAACGTAGTCAATGCCGTCATCAGCCAGAGACCAGGGGTCGCGGCTGTCTGGTTTGCCGATCACGTTCATCATCAACGCTGCATCGCGCACCGTGCGTGTCATCGGCCCGATATGAGACAGGGTGCCGTAAACACCGGGAGGCCAGGCAGCCACCCGCCCAAAGGTCGGTTTGTGGCCGACAATGCCGCAGAAACCGGCCGGAATACGAACCGAGCCGCCGCCATCGGTACCAAACGCCAGGGGACCGACACCGCAAGCCACAGCCGCAGCGGCACCACCGCTCGAACCACCAGGCGTCATGCGCATGTTCCAGGGATTGCGCGACGTGCCATAGACCGGGCTGTCGGTGACGCCCTTCCAGCCCATTTCAGGCGTGGTCGTCATACCGATAAAAACCGCACCGGCTTCACGCATGCGCGCAACAGAGGGAGCATCCTCTTCCCAGGGCTGTTTAACATCGACCGTCTTTGATCCGACCCTTGTCGGCCAGCCCTTGGCTTTGAGAACATCCTTGATGCTGGTCGGAACACCATCGACCGGGCCGATCGGCTCTCCCCTGGACCAACGCTCCTGCGAGGCCAGCGCCATCGCCCGCACGGTTTCGTCGTCGCGATGACAGAAGGCGTTGAGATTGCCGTCAATTTCCTCAAGCCGTGTCAGCACGGCTTCCGTGACTTCAACCGGCGAAAAGGTCTTGTTGCGGTAGCCCTCAACCAGTTCCAGTGCGGTGAGACGCGCGAGATTTTGTTCGGTGCTCATGCCAGGTCCAGTTCAGCAGTCATGGCAAGGCCACCTCCGGGCCCTTCGATCCAGAGCAAGGCGTGATCATCACGGTCTGTGCAACCACAGACGGCAAATCGATCTGGGACAAACAACGGCGAAACGCCGCGATAACGGAATTGCCGGAACCGTCGCCCTGGCAATTCACGCTCGGCAAGATCGAGCAGAAGCAACGCCAGCATCGGGCCGTGAACGACGAGGTTGGGATAACCCTCCTCGGTGCGGCAATAGTCGATGTCATAGTGGATACGATGTGCATTGAAGGTCAGCGCCGAAAACCTGAACAGTAACACGGGGTCGGGTGTGATTTCCCTACGCCAGACAGCTTTTGCGGGCGGATCGAAATGCTTCGGGGTTTCACCCGGGCGCGGCGCCTCGCGAAACACGAGGTCGCGTGTT
>JABIUG010000363.1 GCA_018700655.1 Rhodospirillaceae bacterium
ACCGCCATGGCGCGACCAGTTGTTACGTGTTGGCGTCCATCTGTTTCCTGCGCCACGACTACCACGAGATGTTCCGTATCGCGCCGGGTATGAAGCAGGGACGTCATGACGGCGCAAAACTTGGTTACGCCGTGATCGAGGTCTACGGCAACGGTCACCTGCACCATGTCGTTCGCACCCACGGGCGCTCGCTCGAACCCGATGAAACTCTGCCAGCAACATCGAACGACTTGCCGATGGTCCATGGCCTCGCTCCACGCGAGCAAGCCGTCGGCCTCTACCTGCGCGCGCCGTGGTGCGACAGTGCCGATGTTCCCACGCCCTGGGGGCTCGACGCCTTCCGGCGCAAGCGCATCCGCAACGATTATCCCCTGATGGCGTTTTGGGAGATGGGGGTGCGCGACCTGCGGGTGCCGCTCGATGATCTGGCCGATCCCAAGACACGCGCCCGCATGGCCGAACTCGCCGACCTTGGGCATCGCTTTACGGCCTATTGCTACGGTCTGCCCAAGGGTAGTGCGCGTGACGCCTTGAGGGATCACGGCAACATTCTTGCCGCCTGGGAAGTCATCGCGCCAACCACCGGCATCGCCGACCTGCTCGCCGGGATAAACGACCTGAAGGGTGAGTTGCCGGTCTATTTCAACGCCAGCCGGGTCTTTGCCGAGTCGTTCAGCAGCAGCCATGGACTGAGGGCTGACGAGCGTGGCGTGGTCGAGGCTTTGCTTGCACTCGATGGTGCACGTGCTGCGATCGACGGCATGGTCTTTGGCATCGCACGGGATGAAGCACCGGCACAGACGATCGAAACCGCGCGCAAGAGCGTCGAGGGGATGGGGGTGATGGCAGCGGTCCATGTCCAGTTTGCCCATCGCAAGCCGTTGGACCCAGACGAGACCGAACGCGAAGATGCCAACCGGATCGCGGAGTCCGTCGTCGGTGCGTTGGCCCATGGTGACGTCACGGTGTTTCTCGATAATTTCACCGGCATCGATCGCGGCTATTACTTCAGCGGCGGTCTCGTCGACCGGCTCTATAATCCGCTCGATGGAGCCCGGATCGTGCGGCACCTGCACGCCGCGTTGGATGGAAGCTGTACCCTTGAGGCGGTAAACGACGGTGAGGCTTTCCGGGTCGTTCAGGTGCGTTGTGCCAGCGGGCAGGGCTCTTTGCTGTTGCCAAATGTCGGGGTTGAATCCAGAGCATTGCCCGCCGCGTTATCGCGTGAAACCGGTTTCTGGATCGATCTGGCCAGTGGCGAGGAAGCGCCAGCAAAGTTGGCTGGCCCGACCCTGGTGTTGCACGGCCAGGCCGGCTGAAGCGCGTTGCGGTTCCTAGTGTTCGCGTGACCGATCTAGACCCTCACCAGGGTTTGTCGCCCTGCAGGGCCCAGACATCGATGAAGTTGCCTGTGTTGGGCATCACGACCTGGGGAAGGGTTACGGCATCAAGCACCATATCCTCTTCGATCACACCGTTCCTGAACAGGATGTAGGCGGTCACGGCATAGACCTCGTCATTGCTGAGTGACTTGGGCGCATAAAACGGCATCGCACGGCGGATGTAATCGAACAGTGTCGTGGCATGGGGCCAGTGGAGGCCGGCCGGTTTGGGCCATAGCTCATTGGGTCCGACAAATGGCATGATCGGACCCTCGGCACCGGTTTCGCCATGGCAGGACGAACAGTCGTAGAGGTAGACCTCGGCACCTTGCACCACGGACCCGCTGCCTGCTGGCAGACCCGTTCCGTCAGGCATGACATAACGTGCGTAGACTGGGATTTCGTCTTGGGCGAGCGGTTGGCCAAGGCCCGGCCCGTCGGCTTGGGCCATGCCGGCAAACATCATCAGCGCTGCACAAATCAGGGTTTTAGAGGTAAACATTTTCGACCTCTCCTTCTGCCGTGATCCGCCATGGCTGGATCGCGTTGTAGTGCAGGTAGTTCGACGGTGCGTATTTCGCCTTCCAAGCGGTTCGGGCCGGTTGTACCGCGCCGGTCTCGTCGATTGCCCGACTCAACAGGTCCGTGGGCGCGCCATTCCAGACCCAGGGGATGCGGAAACGGGTCAGAGCCTGGGAAAGGACAGGCCCTGCCAGTTCGGCATCGGCCCAGCTTTGCCCGCCATCGGCTGAAACCTCTACTCTGGCGATGCGTCCTGCGCCCGACCAGGCGAGCCCGGAGACCTCATAGAAACCCGGCCCCTGCATCGTCATCAATGCCGACGGGTGTGTGATCAACGACTTCACACCCATGCCGAACGTGAATTGTGCGACCTGTCCGTCGGCCAACAACTCGGAGTATTCGCCCGATTCCGATTTGGTGTGCGCCGGGTTGTCGGTGACAAAAAGGCTCGTCACCCATTTGACGTTCATGTTGCCTTCATAGCCCGGCAGCAGAAGACGCATGGGATAACCCTGTTCGGGCCGCAGGCGTTCACCGTTCTGATAGAGCGCCAGGATGCCATCACCCATCATCTTTTCCATCGGGATCGAGCGCGCCATGCCGGGCCCGTCATCACCGATCGCCACAACCCATTTTGCCTCAGGCTTGACCCCGGCCTCATCGAGCAGAACGCTGAGCGGTACACCGGTCCATTCGGCGTTCGAGACGAGCCCGTGGAGTTGATCGATGGTGATCTGAAATGGCCCGCTGTCGAATGCGTTGCGCCCGCTGTTTCCGGCACATTCCAGGAAATGCACGTTGGAGACCATGGGATAACGATCGAGCGCCGCCAGGTCGAACTGCAGCGGCCGCTCAACCAACCCATGGATCATCAGCCGATGGTCATAAGCATTGAGTTGGGGCCGTCCGCCGTGATGGACTTCGAAGTGAAGGCCGTTGGGCGTGATCGAACCGCGCAGATACTGGAGCGGCGTGCCCGAAAAGCCGTACTCAGGCGCGAGGCCGGGGTAGAGCTGGATCACGGCCCGCTGGACATAGCCTTCTTCCGGCGCCGGCATACCATAGGCGCGCGCGGTTTCGCCTGCCTGGGTCACCCATTGGGCAAGGTCGCCATCGGCACGGCTCTGCCCTGTCATGGCCAGGCCGGATGCCGCCGCGCCGGCACCCAGAGCGAAGCAGCGGCCCAGAAGCTGGCGCCGGTCCACAAGCCCGCCTCCGGCGGCCGTGTCGAGTGAGTTCATGTTGTCTGCTTTTGTGGCCACGCCTGCGTCCCCCTGCATACGTCCGTCAGACACTATGCCCAGAAGCAGCGGCGGAGCCGTCTTATTGATCGTCCTGCATGGCGATGGGCGCTCGCTCAGTCTGGTTTGCGCGCGCGCATGTGGCCTGGTCGGAGTTCACGGTTGTCGATCACGATCAGGAGCTGGCGCCAGTTCTCGGTAATGCGCGCGGTTTCCTTCTCGCCCACCATCGCCTGCATCTGATCCTTCATCGGACCGGTGATCTGGTCGTACTGGTTTTGTGACAGCACGCGGAACCGGTCGGAGACATCGAACAGTGCGATATCGGTGAAACCGTTGTCGCGCAGGCCCTCGCCGTAACTTGCGAGTGTTGCCATGTGATAGGTCAGGCCCTCCAGTTCGAAGAACCGCTCCATCTCATGACTGTAGGGGTCGGGGCCACGGCACCAGTCGGCGGCCAGCAAAAGGCCGCCGGGCCTCAGCACCCGATGCACATCGGCCAGCAGCGCCTGTTTGTCGGGGATATGAATCCAGACATCCTTGCTGAACACGACATCGACACTGGCGTCGTCCAAAGGCAAGTGCCCGGGTTCGACGAGACGAAGATCGATACGGTCGTCCAGCTCGGCTGCAGATACCCGCTTTCTGGCTCTGTCAATCAACGGTGCCTCAACATCAAAGCCAATGATGCTGCAGTCGTGTTCCCTGACCAGCATGACATCGATGCCGCCGACGCCGCAGCCGATATCGAGCACCTGCTTGCCCACGAGATCGGAATCGCCCACGAGATTGCGCACCTCATCGGGACCGCCCGGAGCGATGAAGCCGTCGCCATAGATCAGCTCCAGCACGGTGACCATCGTGTCATCGTATTCGTCGTCGTGCGTGCTGTCGGTCATGGAGTTTCCTGTGTGTTAGGGGCTGGAGAGACTGTCGTCGGAGGGTGCCCACGAGAGTTGACCTGGCCATTCGCGCAACTCACCGGCCAGGCGGAGCCACGGCAGACGGTCCCTGATGAAGATCTGGTGTGTTGGCGCAAACAGCCCGGGTTGGTCCGCGCTGCCCAGAGTGACCCAATAGCTCTCGTTACCGTCTTCTGTGTCGCTGGAGAACCTAAAGGCGATCTGACATCCGCAGGTCTCACAGAAGTTACGTTGGGCAAGATGCGACGAACTGAATGTCCTGGGTTCTCCCCTGGTGAACGCAAAGTTCTCGGCGGCAATCTCGATCCAGCTGAACAGCGTTGCTCCAGTTGCCTTGCGACACATGCCGCAATGACAATGGCCGGTCGGCGGGGTTTCACCGACAGTCGCGCAATATCGCAGGGCGCCGCACAGGCACCCGCCTTCGAAGCTGTCACCGTTCCCCAGTTGTCCGGTTTGCGGATCATCATAGCTCGTATCCGGCACCGTGTGTCGTGCCAGCTCGTCCTGGGTCCGGAGCCAGGGGAGCTGGCTGGGAAAGCGTGGCAGTTCGTCGTCGACCTGCAGCCAGGCGGGCTTGTCGTCGGTGAATATATGATGGGTTGGCGTGATGTCACCGGGTCGGTCCATGCTTCCAAGTGTGATCCAGATGACCTGGGGCGGACCCTTTGGGTCGCCAACCGCCTGAAAAGTCATCGCACCGCCGCAGGTCCCACAGAACGAACGTTCGGCCAGATCGGAGGAGTGGAACATGGATGGCGTACCGCTGGTGAAGGCAAAGCTCTCGGCCGTATGGGCAACCCAGGTGACGAAGGTTCCACCATTGGCCTTGCGGCACATGCGGCAGAAACAATGGGTCGCAGTCCGAGAATGGTCCTGTTCGGCATGGAAACGCATCGCGCCGCACAGGCAGCCGCCTTCATGGATGTCGCCGCTCGCCATCGTCCATTTCCTAACGGATCATGTAGACCTTGCGCACGGTTTCATGGACCCGGCAGGTGCCTTTCCAGTCCTTTGGGAAAAAGGCGGCGGTATCGGGCTTGATCTCGATCAGGTCACCGCTCTCGTGGGCATAGGTCGCGCTGCCTTCCAGGAAGTGACAGAACTCGTCTGCCGTCACGTGACAGTTCCAGTAGCCTGGTGTGCAGATCCAGATGCCGGTCTCGGCTGAACCGTCGGCATGGCGATGGAGGAGCACGCCGGAGGTGCGGGACTCGCCTTCGATCATGGTCGGGACGGCGCCCCAGTCGACGACATCGGTGATCGTGCAGGGATCTCTCAATACGGGCGTTTTCATCGCAGGCCTCAGCGCAACATGAAGACGTTACGGATGGTCTCGTGCACGATGCACTGCCCCGTCCAGCCTTCCAGAAAATGGACGACGGTGCCGGGGGTGACCTCGATGACCTCGCCGTCATCGCTGGTATAAGTCGCTCGCCCGGCGATGAAATGGCAGAGCTCGTCGCCGGGGATGCTCAGGCGCCAGGTTCCCGGCGTGCAGACCCACAGGGCCGATTCGGACGTCTTGTCATCGTTCTGCCACAGCAGGATGCCGCTCGAATGCGACTGCCCCTCGAGCATATCGGGCTGATCGCCCCAGTCGGTCAGTTCGCCGACCGTGGTTGCAGGCGCGACATGCGGCGCCGTGGATTCCAGACCTTTATGCGGCAAGGTGTTTCTCCTTCTTGGTGTCTGTTACTGAACTGCTTCTGTATCCGCCGGCATCAAGCCTGTCTGCAGGATTTCACGAAAGCCGTCGGGCATCGGTGCTGAACGGCGTGTCGTCTCGTCAAAAAAGACATCGCGGGCATGTTCGACCGCGCATAGGTCTCCGCTGTCGGCGTTGTAGAGCCGTGCGGTGCGGTTGAGGCTTTTGTTGCCCAGACGGGTGAAACCGGCGCGCACGATCATCAGGTCACCGGCGAGCATTTCATGGCGGTACTCGATCGTGGTTTCGGCCACGACCGGGATGATTGAGCCGACTTCGCGCATCTGGCCATAACTCAACCCGACCTGGTGGTAGAGGTGGAAACTGGCATCATCAAAAAACGCCGCATACCAGCGCGCGTTCATGTGACCGAACTGATCGCAATGCCAGGGAAAGACCGTGCTGCGATAGGTCTCGAACGGTTCAGTCATGGTCATGCTTTCCTCATAGAACAGGCGGTTGATCTGACATTGCCATCATGCCGGACTTGATCGGCTATGCCGAGACCCACGGGGTCCTGTTGAGGCCGCGGGGTTGTGGAAATCATGTCCAAGCACGTTTTCGGGTGTCATGCTCCCGGTGAAGCACTCTGTCAGACCAGGAAGGACGAGCCATGATCTATGAAATGCGTCGCTACCAGTGTTTTTCCGGAAAGATCGGTTTCCTGCACACGTTGATGGAGGAGCTGGCGGTTCCGGTGTTCGAAAAGCTCGGCATGACCTTTGTCGGTTCCTGGACGCCCGAGGTCGGCGATGACGAGCATACGCTGCTCTACCTTCTGGCCTATGAAGACATGGGTGCACGCCAACGGGCGTGGGATGCTTTCTATGATGATCCAGACTGGGTCGCCGGCCGCGGCAAATATGCCGAGATGGCGGGCGGGCCGATCGTCGAGCGATCCAGCAGTGTGTTCCTGAAGGCTGCATCCTATTCGCCGCTGAAATGAATGTGCTGCCTGCCAGCGCCTTGATGCCATCCCGTTAGAGGAGTTCCACAATGGAATACCGGAACGTCGGTTCCAGCGATCTTTCTGTGTCTCATGTCTGCCTTGGAACGATGACCTGGGGCGAACAGAACACCGAAGCTGAGGCCCATGAGCAGCTCGATTATGCCTGGGATCAGGGCGTCAACTGCATGGATACCGCCGAGATGTATGCCGTGCCGACTCGGCCCGAGACACAAGGCTCGACCGAACGTTATGTCGGTTCGTGGCTGAAAACCCGTCGGCGCGACGAGGTCATCATCTTTGGCAAGGTGAGCGGACCATCGCCGCAGGTCTGGATCCCGACGGGCCGCACGCCACCACAGCCTGAAGCTATCACACGGATCGATGCGGCCTCGATCCGCGGAGCAATCGAGGGTTCGCTCCAGCGGCTGGGCACGGACTACATGGATCTGGTCGAACTGCACTGGCCCGAGCGCTACATCGGGACCCTGTTCGGGGCCAATGCCTATGTTCGCTCACGCGAACAGGCTGATGTCATCTCCTTCGAGGCGCAGGTCGAAGCGCTCTGGCAGATGCAGAAGGAAGGCAAGATCCGCCATTGGGGCCTTTCGAACGAGACGACCTATGGTGTGTGCCAGTTCCATGAAGCAGCACGCAGAATGGGCGGGCCGCTTCCGGTTTCGATCCAGAACGACTTCTCGCTGACCGACCGTACCTTCGAGACGGAACTGGCCGAGGCCTGTGCACCCCGCCATCTCGATATCGGGTTTCTGGTTTATGGCGCCTTGAGCGGCGGGACGCTGACCGGCAAGTACCATGACGGCACGGATCAGCGCGCACGCCATAAGCTGTGGCCCGATTTCCAGCCCCGCTATCACGCGGAGCGAACCCGCCAGGCGGCAGAAAACTATGCCGCGATTGCCGGGCGTCACGGCCTGACCCCGACCGAACTGGCACTGGCGTGGGTCTATGCACGCGAATACGTAACCTCGACGATCATCGGCGCGACAACGATGGATCAGCTCAAGGCCTGCATCGCGGCCAAGGATGTCGTGTTGCCCCAGAGCGCGCTGGAGGAAATCGAGCAGGAGCACCTGCGTTGCCCCAATCCCAACAAGGGAACGATCAGCCCGCGCTTTATCGAGGATCTGCGCAAGGGACTCTAGATCGGGTCGCGAGAGGGTTGAACCACTACTGGGTCCGCCTTTCCGCGTGAATCCGATCTATCTCATAGGGGTATAAAAGCTTAACGCGATCTGCTCCAGCGACGTATCTGCCGACGCCAGGTGTTTGTGCTTCCTTCCCCCGTTGAGGGGGAAGGAGAGGATGGGGGTGTGCGGCATTGCCACAATGGCGCCAGTGCTGGATACCGCTTTGCGGACCCTCCCCTCAAGGGGGGCGGGGAGTGCTTGGGAGGCTCTAGAAGAAGGTCGACATGGTGCGGGGCACCAGGGTCTGGTCGAGGATGACTTTGCGCAATGCGATGCGGAAGGACTCGCCGTCCTGGCGCAACCGGTCCTCGCGGCGCCCGACGTAGGTCACTTCGGTTCGTTCCAGGCGCGACTGATAGGCGAGCAGGTTGCAGCGAACACCCAGCTCATCATCGTCGCGCACTTCGATCTCGACATTCGATATGAAGTAGCGCATCCGCGAAGGCGGCGTCTCGGCATGGGCAAGGGATGATTGCAGGCGTTCGACCCGGGCGGCGAGGAATTCCTTGTCGTCATCGAAGAACGCCATCGCGCCATCGGCCGCGACGGCATCGGGTTTGCCCTCGACGGTTTCACGCGCCGGCATCCAGTAACGCGCATCTTCGGTGAAGAGATCGAGCCATTCCTTCAGGCGAAGCTCGCTCAAAAGGCGGACCTCGCGATAGAGGAACTGCTCAACGTGGTGCTGTAGCTCGACGCTGACCATGAATATCACCTGTTTGAGCACCTATCTGGGACGCGTCCATCAACGTCGCCCAATGCTGGTAGAAATTGAGTTGATTGGTTTCCGAGATGTAGGGCGCAAACCGGCCGGGACAGCCTTCAGGGCCCTCCAGCAGGTCCTGGCCGACATTCATCTGGTAGTTGAAGTCGAGACGCTGGCCGACAACACCCCGGGTCGCCTCGGTGACCTGTTCGAAGTTCTCGGTGTCGTCCTGCGCCGCGATACCGCTGACAGACTGGATGCGGGTCCAGTCGACCCGCGCCTGATCCTTGATGACCTGGGGCGCATCGCGATCAAGGCCGCACCAGTTCCACGCCTCCAGCTTGCCCGGCCCCTTCGGCAGCCAGAGATAAAAGCCGATCGGCCGCAACGCGCTGAAATCGTTGAACGAGAGGTTCGGGAACATGTTGCTGAACGAGGGCGCATACATGTCGGCCTGATATTTCGGGAACGCCTTGATCAGGCGTTGCTGGCATTCCTCGACATATTCGACGACCTCGGGCCCGTAGCTTTTGGCGAGTTCGCGGTCGATGTCGTAACGCGCACCGAAGTTGATGCCGGTCAGGCCGTGGCCGTTGTCCAGGCCGATGTTGTAGTACTGGTCTGCCTTGTTGCCGAAGTTCGGGTTGCCGGGATTGAGCTGACGAATGTCAAGCTTGAACATCGAGCCGTGCGAGTAACCCAGGTGATAGGTATCGCCGGCAAAGTTCTCAGATGCGATCTTCCAGTTGGCTTTAAGCGAATAGCGCTGCATGCCCGGCACAAACTCGATTCCGCCGATCTGGCGTTCGATCATGACGTCGAGATACCAGCGAAGCTCGCCCAGGAAGTCGTCCAGGCTTTCGGCGCCACCATCCCAGTTGCCGAAGATCATGCCGCCGTAAGTCGTGAGTTTCGGG
>JABIUG010000364.1 GCA_018700655.1 Rhodospirillaceae bacterium
CAGATTGTGCGAAACAAAGAGCATCGAACACTCGAACTTCTCGCGCAGCTCCTTCATCAGATGGATGATCTGGGCTTCGAGCGTGACATCGAGCGCCGTGGTCGGTTCGTCGGCGATCAGCAGAGCCGGGTTCATCATCAGTGCCATCGCGATGCAGATTCTCTGGCGCATACCGCCGGAGAACTGATGGGGATAGTCGTCCAGCCGGCGCATGGGATCGGGGATGCCGACCTGGCTCAGCATCTCGGCAGCACGCTCGCGCTTCTGAGCCTTGTTGAGGTCCTGGCGATAGAGGACATCAACCATCTGCTGGCCGATCGAGATGACCGGGTTCAAGGCAGTCATCGGATCCTGAAAGATCATCGAGATGCGCTGGCCGCGCAGACCCTGCAAACTTGCGTTGTCCATCTTCATGACGTCGTCGCCCTGGAAGATGACCTCCGATTCGGCATTCACTTCCGAATTGGGAGAGAGCAGGCGCAGGACGGAATTGATCAGGGTCGATTTGCCGCAGCCCGATTCACCGACGATGCCGACAATCTTGTTCTGCGGCACCGTGATGTCGACATGGCGCAAGGCACACAACGATCCGCGCGCCGTGTTGAAGCTGACCGAGAGGTCGCGAATATCGAGAACTGGGTCGTTGTCTGTCGTACTCATCGATCCCTCTTCAGCTTGGGATCAAAGACGTCACGGAGGGATTCGCCAAGGAAGGTGAAGCCCAGCGTGGTCAGGATCAGGGGGATGCCGCCGGCGACGACAAGCCAGGGCGTGTTACGAATGAATCCGTAACCATCGTTCAGAATCGAACCCCAGGAAGGTGTCGGCGGTTTTACGCCGAGCCCCAGGAAGGAGAGACCGGCCTCGATCGTGATCACGACCGGAATATCCATACTGCACAGGATCAACAGAGGCGCGATCAGGTTCGGCAGCAGATGCGAAACCATGATGCGCTTGGACCCCGCGCCCAGGGATCGTTCGGCCAGAATGAACTCATTGTTCTTCAGTGACAGCGTCGAGTTGCGTGCAATTCGGGCATAGCCGGGCGTTGTGGTCATCACGACCACGCCGATAATGGTCTCCAGGCTTGGCCCCACGACGGTGATGACCGCCAACGCAAACATGATAACCGGGAAGGCGCGCACAGAATCGAAAATAAGCAGAAGAATGTTGTCGAGCCAGCGTGGCCCGTATCCAGCCAGCATGCCAAGCCCCAGGCCCAGAACCAGCGAACTGCCGATCGAAACCAGCGCGACATAAAGTGCGATCTGGCCGCCATGGAGGATGCGGCTGAAGGTGTCACGGCCCAGATTGTCCGTGCCCAGAAGATGGGCCCAGGAGGGGCTGGCCAGGCGGTTTTTTACGTCGAGTGCTTTGTAGTCATACGGCGAAAAGAAATCGGCGCCGGCCGCAGAAACAACGATCAGCATCACAAGGAAGAGACCAAAGGCACCCAGCGGGTTTTGCAACAACTGCCAGAGCCAGGCCAGACGCGGTTCGCTTTTGATCGGTGCGTCGGCTGATGCAACGTCGGTCGGTGTGGTTGAGGCCATCTCAGAAACCCTGCCGGACACGAGGATCGAGCCAGGCTGCGATCAGGTCCGAAATCAGAGTCGAGAGGGCAAACAACATGGTCGTTACCAGAACGCCACCCATCACGATCGGGTAGTTGCGCGTGTTGACCGCGTCCACCACCATCTTGCCCACGCCGGGGCGTGCAAAGATGATTTCGGCAAAAACCGCGCCCGATATCAAAGCGCCGACGCCGACGCCCAACAGCGCGACCGTGGGAAGAATGGCGAGTTTGAGAGCATAGACATAAGTGATGCGCCGTGACGGCAGGCCATAGGCCCTGGCCATGCGGATATGGTTTTCGCCCATCACTTCAAGCATCGAGGTGCGCACGAAGCGCGCCAGATACCCGACCCAACCCAGTCCGACGGCTATGCCGGGCAACACCAGGTGGGCCATCTGATCGCCCAGGTCGCCGGGTTCTCCCGCGCCGATCGCAGGGAACCAGCGGAGTTCCACGGCAAAAAGAAGCAGCAGATAGAGACCGACGATGAATGAAGGGATGGCGATACAGCCAACCGAAATCACCGCGGTAAACTTGTCGAGAAAACTGTTGCGATGCACAGCCGAGAAACAACCCATCGGAATGCCGATCAGCATCGACCACCCGAGCCCGACCAGCGCCAGCGCCAGCGTATGGGGAAGCTGTTCGCCGATCATCCTGGCGACAGGCCGCTTTGACCAGACGTCGACACCCAGATCGCCGGTGACCACGTTACCCAGGAATTTGAAGTACTGGACAAAGAACGGTTGATCCAGCCCCATCAGGGAGCGGAACTCTTCGCGCATCTCGGGCGTGGCACGCGGACCAAGAGCAATACCGGCGGGATCGCCCGGCACAAGATGGATTGCCGAAAGCAGCATCAGCATCGCCAGACAGACGATGAGAACAGCAAGACCGAGGCGTTTGACGGTGTAGATCAGCATGGATAGCAAATGGGCTATGGATTGGGCTTCAAGTCAACCCTTCTGTCCGAACCGGGCCGAGGAAATCTCGTATGGATGTCGGGTTCCCCGTGCCTCGGCGCTCAGATCGCGGACGGTGGGCCTTCCTGATGGCGCGGCAAGTCGTCGGTAATTTCGTGCCATCCAGCCTTGGAGCCGACGAAGATGTGGTCCTGCGGCCGGATGCCGGGGTCGTCGTCGAGGCCGCCCATTGGCACTACCGCGATACCGCGTTCCGGGTCGAGCCGCGGCATCGGTGAGGCGCAGGTGCGGCAGAAAGTCTGGGTGAAGAAGCGCGCCTGCGGCAGCTTGAAGCTTGCCAGGTTGTCCTCGCCCCTGAGGAAGATTACGTCGTCAAAGCCGGCGAAGGCGTTGCTTGCGTGTGCGGCGGCGCGTCCCCGGCGACAGCGCGAGCAGTGGCAGTTACGCGCGATTCTGAAGGGAGCGGTGACCTCGTAGGCAACCGCGCCGCAGAGGCAGCTACCGCCCACCTTGCCGTCGCCCCGGGGCTCGGGCGCCGGGCGGTCGACGCTGGGCAGTCCGCTGGAGACCGGGTAGGCGTCGTGGCGCGGCAGGTCGGACGTCAGGGAGAACTAGGGCGCCTGGCTGGCGACAAATATCTCCGGGTCTGGCACCGGTCCGTCGTCGTGCCCGCCGGCAGGTACAGACCAGGCCTCGTCATCGCCGTTGGGCACGGCTGAGCCGCAGGCGCCGCAGAAGGCGCGGGTCAGGAGATCGGACGCGGACGACTTGTAGAGCACGATGTTGGTAGCGCCTCCCGTGAACCGCAGGTCCGCGTGCGCCACGGTCCAATAGGTCGCGAATGCTGCGCAATGGGACTTCCGGCACATGCCGCAGTGGCAGTTGGAGGGTGATTGCGGCTCGGCCGTCACTTCCCATGTCACGCTGCCGCACAGGCAGCGACCAGGATTCGTCATCGTGCTCTCCGTTCCGGTCATGCGTCCCCCGTCAGTTCAGATCGCGTGGAACCGTCGTATCCCATGTTTTGGCAAAGACCCGGCGTTCGTTTTCGTAAGCCTCGCAGTCTGCCCAGAACAGCCAGTCGTCCCTGGTGCAGGCGAGTGTTGACCGGGTCTCTGTCCGGATGTCGAACCCGTCCGAAGGGCGTTGGAACCGGTAGGTCCAGTGAATGAAAATCCGGGCGGAGGTCGGGTCGTCTTCGCTGATGTCGAAATGCTGCTCGACCCTGGAGCCGTAGGTCCAGTCGGTTTCGGGGTCATGAACGAGCCCGCTGTCATTGATTACGGTGACCCGCGTGTCGCCGGTCGTGTCGTCGTGTTCGACTTTGCGCTGATAGTCGCCAGGCTCCAGCTTGACGGTTTCCTGGGGTTTCGAACTCTCCGGCGGGCCGAAGGTACGGAGTGCCGAATCGTCATCACGGGCGGGCCGCACCGGCAAATCCAGTGTGCTTGAGCCCGTCGCCAGGGTGACCGTGACGGGCTCGGGTGAAGGCCAGAGTAGCGGCCACATGTGGTTTGAAAGGGCGATACGGATACGGTGGCCTGCCGGAAACTGCTGCGCGACATCGTTGAGCTGCAGGCGGACACGATAGCTCTTGCCCGGTTCCAGCGGTTCGGGGAATTCGTGGCTGTCGCGATGCGTCAGGTTGAGCACGCCGTAGGTGACACGGGTCGCCCCGCCATCAGGTGCGACATCCGACATCCTTGCGACAACGAAGGCATTGGGTTTGTCGGCACTGACATCGAGTTCCAGCACCGGCGCGCCCAGAATCTCGACGGCTTCATCCAGCGGTGCAGTCTCGAACACGATCGAACAGCCATCGTCCTCGCGCTGGTCGACCGGCCAATCGGGCACCAGGCCGTAACCGCACCATTCGCCCTGGCGCAGGCCCATGGTCATGGGCGTCTTGATGGCCGCATCCCCTGAGGCGCTTTTGTTCTCTGACAAGCCGCCACCATCGTTCAGGTGCATCACCTGATGATCGATATGGTCCGAGGGCCAGCCTGGTTCGGCGACCCAGCGTCCCGGTCGTTCGAGGTACATGGTCGCCGGGCGCACGCTTTCGAGCATCCAGACGCGGTATTCCGGCTCGTCCATGATCCCGGTGTCGATATCTTTGAGCCAGTGGTCCCA
>JABIUG010000365.1 GCA_018700655.1 Rhodospirillaceae bacterium
GACGCAAAGTTGAACCTGACAGCCGTCACGGGCGAGTTTCTCGGCCAGCCCGATACCCAGCCAGTCACAGCGCCAGTCGGCGATGACCACCCGCGAACCGACATTGGCTTCGCCGCGCAGCACCTGCCATGCATCGACCACGTGTCCTTCCTCATCGCCCGGAACATCGGGTCGAAAGGGTGTGGCGCCGGTCGCCACGATCACGACATCGGGTTGTCGCTCCTCGATGACTGAGCGGGTGACCTCGGTACCCAGTTCGACCGTGACACCGGCCAGTTCCATCTCCCGGGCCAGGTTGGTGACGATCCCGCCGAATTCCGAACGCTGCGGCAGCAGTTGCGCCAGCAGGGCCTGGCCGCCGAGCCGGTCGCTGCGTTCACACAGCGTTACGTCGTGACCGCGTTCGGCGGCGACCGCCGCTGCCTTCATCCCGGCAGGACCGCCGCCTGCGACCAGCACCTTTTTCACGTGCTCGACCGACGCGCGTTTCCCATAAGTGCGTTCACGCCCCGTCTCGGGGTGCTGAATGCACGAAATCACGTAGCCGACTTCCATGTGACCGATGCAGGCCTGATTGCAGCCGATACAGGCACGGATGTCGTCCAGCCGGCCGCTCCGGGCCTTCTCGGCCATACCGGGATCGCAAATCATCGCCCGGGTCATGCCGCACATATCGGCTTCGGCGTTGCGCAGGATCTGTTCGGCCTGCTGGGGCTGGTTGATGCGTCCGCCACCGAGAAACACTGGTTTCGACACCCGTGATTTCACGGTTGCGCCGGTGGAGGGTACGTAACCGGTATAGAGAATCATCGGCGGGACGATATGACCCTGGCCTGCGGGCCCCGCCGCGGTCCCGGCTCCGACATCGTAGAAATCGAGCACACCATCCCGGTCGAGCGATTCGAGCGCGTCGAGAACGAGCTCGGACGTCAGACCGTCGACCTCCTTTTCTTCGGTGGTCACCCGAATGCCCAGGGCGAATTCAGGCCCGACCCGTTCACGGATCCCCGCCAGGATCTCGCGCAGAAAACGCAACCGGTTTTCGGCGCTGCCGCCATAGGCGTCGGTGCGGTGGTTGGTGCTCGGATTCAGGAACTGTGACGGCAGCATGCCGTAGCCCGCCAGCACTTCAGCGCCATCCAGACCGGCGCGCTGAAGGCGCTCGGCGGCATCGACGTAGGAGGCGATGATCTCTTTCACCATGGCGGCCGGCATGGCGCGCGGCCGGACACGGTGCACGTCGTCCTGTGCCTCGGACGCCGAAATCGCGACCGGCAACGAGCCGTCGCTCGAGCCGAGCACGCAACGGCCGGAGTGTGTGATCTGTGCGAAGACTTTGCAGCCGTGTCGCTGCACGGCATTCGCCAACTGATGGAGGCCTTCGACACAATCGTCCGTCGACGCATCGATCGTCTGGCCCATGTTGACGGCACTGGGGTGTGGACGACATCCCTCGACGATGATCAATCCGGCGCCACCACTGGCCCGCGCCTCGTGATAGGCGATCAGGTCATCGGTCACCTTGCCGTCCTGGGGCATCATGGTCATGTGACCCGTGGAGAAGATCCGGTTCTTCAGCCGGACCGGTCCGACCTGCAGGGAAGAGAAAAGGTGGTCGAATTTCATGATCTTCATCCTCTGGTCTGCCGCGATGAGGACTTTCACCGCCCAAGCTGGAGTTCGGCGGGCGTGCTCGCCCTGCCACGATGACTGGAGCATAGCGTAGCGCCGCACGGCAGGGCGGCACAAGACGAAGACCATCGAAGCCGTTGCTGACGGCCAGATACGGCTGTAGGTGCCGAGCTTGTCAGACCGGTTGCCTGGTTGCATCGGCTTTCGAGTTGCGAGCGCCCCGCCATCCGCCTAAACACATCAGCGGTGTGGGCCTGTAGCGCAACTGGTTCGTGTCCTGCCGGGCTCACCGCTCAGACTGGCGTCGTCAACTTGACGGGATGTGATCGTGTGAGCGGCAGGTGGACGATAAGGTAACCTCGCGGCGGTTGCGATGGCCCACGCATCGAACGAACCAGCCCGATTCAACCCAACGACAGCATTTATGTTGGCGTCGGAAGGGTACTCAAGCTCAGTCTCGATGAATGGAAGCGTCGATAGCATGACGTCGAGCGATGACAACAAGGCACGTGTCCGCGCGGCCTTCATGCCGTGGGAACAGGGGAATAGTGCTCCGTTTTTCGATCTCGTCGCCGAAGATGTCACCTGGACGGTGATGGGGACGACGCCGGTTTCGGGTGTGTATCACTCCAGGAAGGCGCTCATCGACCAGGCATTCGGCCCTCTCCTTGCACGCCTTGAAGGGCCCCTGAAGACGAAACTTATCGACATCGCCGCAGATGGCGACAGGGTCTTTCTGCGCTTCCAGAGCGCTGGTGTCGCCGAAGGTGGAAAGACCTACAATCAGGCTTACTGCTTCGCCATGGTCATGCGCGAAGGCTGGATTGTTGAAGTTGTCGCCTATCTCGACACCGAACTCCTTGCAGAGATTTTCTCCTGACGAACACACTGTCTTTCGCCCCAGGCTCTGATGGGGCGCAATGATGGGTCTTGGCACGTAACGATGGATCCCCTCACACAAGGACTGATAGGCGTGGCCCTGCCGCAGGCATTCACCAGAGATCGTCGCTGGCTGGTCTGGGCAGGGTGCTTTGGATTCCTGGCCGGGATGGCTCCGGATCTGGATGTCCTGATCCGTTCGTCGTCCGATCCGATTCTGTTTCTGGAGTTCCACCGGCATTTTACGCACTCCGTCTTGTTCATCCCCGTGGGCGGTCTGGTTTGCGCCGCGATCTTCCATCTGGTCCTGGGCCGTCGAACCGGCGTTCCCTTCAGGTTGACCTGGTTGTTCTGCACACTGGGCTACGGCACGCACGGCCTTCTTGACGCCTTTACATCCTACGGGACCTTGCTGTGGTGGCCCTTCAGTTCAGAGCGTGTCGCCTTCAGCTTTGTCTCCGTCATCGACCCGCTGTTCACGATACCTGTGCTGGTCCTGGTCACCCTTGCCACGGGGCGCAGACAGAGGTCGTTCGCAATAGGCGCGCTGCTGTGGGCCGGCCTATATCTGGGCGCCGCCATGCTGCAGCGGAGCGCCGCAATCGAGATGGGCGAAACCCTCGCCGCATCGCGGGATCACACGCCGCTGCGGCTTGATGCCAAGCCAAGCTTTGGCAACATTCTGATCTGGAAGATCATCTACGAGACGCAAGATCGTTTCTTCGTCGATGCCGCACGCCCCACGTTTGCGCCGCGTGTGTTTCCTGGTGCTTCTGTCCGCAAGCTCGACGTCGGACGAGATTTTCCCGGCCTCGACATCAACTCCCAGCAGGGCCGTGACATTCAACGTTTCAGCGTCTTCAGCGATGACTTTCTGGCGCAGGACCCGCTCAGGCCGGACCGGATCATCGACCTGCGCTACTCCATGGTACCCAACGAGATCGATGCTCTGTGGTCCATCGGCATATCATCCACTGCCGAGCCCGATACCCATGTCACGTTTCAGAGCCATCACCGCAATACGAAAGAGAGCTTCGAGCGTCTGTGGTCGATGATGACCGCTCCGACGGTTGAGTGATGTTATCCAGCCTTAGTTGTTTGCGGCACAGAGCCAACGATCAGTGGCCTCGTAACGCGTAGGCCTTTCCGGCCATGAATTCGCAAAGCAAGGTTGCGAGCAGGTTGCCTGTGTTCTTCGAGTGATCAATCAACGGCGCATATTCAGTGACGTCCATCGCACCGGCGCCGGCCATCCCCAGATGGCGAATGAAGCGCATGACTTCATAGGGTTGAACCCCCCCCGGGCCCCGGATACTGGGTGGCGGGAGCGAAGGTGTGATCCATGGCGTCGATATCGAACGTGACATAGTGTCTGCCGTCAGCGCCTTTGGGACAGATTGGGTGGTTTTCATAATGGAGTTTTTCTGGCTGATCGTAGTGACCGTAGGGAACGAAGATGAGGCAGAAAACCATGAGCAAGAGCGACCCGGCAGAACAGGCCATCCGCGAC
>JABIUG010000366.1 GCA_018700655.1 Rhodospirillaceae bacterium
GCAGTGGCGGCGATGTCGTTCGGGACTGCTCTGGCGATTGGTTGCCTGGCGGTGCTCACGGTCTTCATGCGACAGCGTGCTGAAGTCCTGGTGAGCCGCTTCCGGGGGGATCATCATCATGAGGGTAGTTGGTTTGTTGTGGTCTCGCTGATCGGCGGTGTGCTGATTATCCTTTTGGGTATTTCTCTGCTCGATACAGCTCTGTCTGTGCCGGAGCACCCGCTGTTCTGAGCTGGTTGCTTGCCGTACCGCCAGTGTAATGCTATATCATAACATAACGAACCATCGGAGACAGTCATGGCCGCGTCCCGCGCATTGCCCAAAAATGCGTCGTTGGTGCACAAGTTCCTGCGGCGTCAGGACGCACCGGCTTCTGCTTATCAGATACTGGACGGCCTCCGTGATGTCGGTATCACAGCGCCGCCGACGGTCTATCGCGCACTAGATCAGCTCGTCGCGCGAGGGCTGGCGCACCGTGTGGAATCACTGAACGCGTTTGTCGCCTGTTCTGACCCCGATCATGACGATGGAAACGGCTTTGCCATTTGCACAGACTGCGGTTCCGTTACCGAGTTTTCGGGCGAGACCGTACGAAAGGCACTGGGCGATATCGCACGTTGCCAGGGCTTTGCTCTCGACCACGCGACAATCGAACTGCAGGGTTTGTGTTCTTCGTGTCGCCCAGCCGAGGTCGGAAACAATGCCTGAATCTATTGGCGCGTCCTTGGCCACAATCGGCGCGGTTAGACGTGTCCTGCTGGCCGCATGTGTGCTGGTGCCATTGTGGCTGTTGGTCGCATGGGCGCTGACATGACTGCTGTCCTCACGTTCGACGACCTCACCCTGGGTTACGACCGGCATCCTGCCGTCCATCATCTCGACGGAGTGGTGGAAAAGGGCGATCTGCTTGCGGTAATCGGGCCAAACGGCGCTGGAAAATCAACCTTGCTCAAGGGCGTGATGGGGCAACTCCGGCCTCTTTCCGGCGCAATCAATCGCCATGGACTCAAGCGCCAGGATATCGCCTATATGCCGCAGCAGGCGGGGCTAGATCTCAGCTTTCCGCTGACGGTCTTTGACATGGTGGCTATGGGTTTGTGGTGTTCCATCGGTGGTCTGGGCGCTGTTGATGCAGACTCCCGCAATCGCGTTGGTGAGGCTCTGGAACGTGTCGGGCTTGAGGGTTTTGGCGACCGTATCATCGGAACGCTCTCACGCGGACAGTTTCAGCGCGCCTTGTTTGCTCGTCTCCTGCTTCAGGACAGCAACGTCATCCTGCTCGACGAGCCCTTCACGGCCATTGACCAGAAGACGGAAGACGATCTTTCATCGATTGTTGCAGCCTGGCGGGGTGAGGGCAGGACAGTCATCTCCGTGTTGCACGACATTGACCAGGTTCGCAGGCTCTTTCCCAAGACCCTGCTTCTGGCACGTGATCCCATTGCCTGGGGGGCGACAACGGATGTTGTCTGCAAGGACAACCTTCGGGCGGCGCATGCCCTGAGCGAGGCGTGGGACGACGATGCCGCAGACTGCGCGCCGCCTGGTGTGGCAGCATGATCTGGGACAGCCTGATTGCACCCTTTGTCGAGTTCGCCTTCATGCGGCGTGCGCTCGTGGGCGCGCTCGCTGTGGCGGTAGCCAGCGCACCCGTGGGTGTCTTTCTGATGCTGCGACGGATGAGCCTGACCGGCGACGCCCTGGCCCATGGCATTCTTCCCGGCATCGCTGCTGCATATCTGCTGGCCGGATTATCGCTCTACGCGATGACGCTAGGCGGGCTGATCGCGGGCCTGCTGATTGCCGGTCTGGCCGGCCTGGTGTCTCGCGTGACCGTGCAGCGTGAGGATGCAAGCCTTGCTTCCTTCCATCTCGTCGCATTGGCGGTGGGCGTGTTGCTGGTTTCGATGAGCGGCAGCCAGGTTGATCTGATTCATGTGCTGTTCGGAAGTGTTCTGGCGCTCGATGACGGTGCCGTTCTGTTGGTCGCGGGCGTGGCCACGGTGACTCTGGTTACCCTGGCGCTGATCTATCGACTTCTGGTTATGGAGTGTGTTGATCCGTCGTTCCTGCGTGCTGTCGCAGGCCCGAGCGGCGCATGGGTCCATCACATCTTTCTTGCACTTGTCGTACTGTGTCTGGTCGCGGGTTTCCACGCCATGGGTACGCTCATGGCCGTTGGTCTGATGATTCTGCCGGCCACGCTGGCACGTTTCTGGGCGCGCACTCTGGATCGGATCATTCTGATTGCCGTTTGTGCGGCTTCGGTCTCGATTGTCGCGGGGCTTCTGCTTTCCTATCACGCGAATCTGCCTTCGGGCCCTGCCATCATTCTGGCGGCAGGTGTCCTTTACCTCCTGTCAGTTGTGCTGGGTTCACACAGTGGCCTCAAGACCCGTTTCACACCCAGGTCGCATTTGTGAGCCTGACCAGACTCTGGAGCAACCATGTCTCGTTTTCACACGACCCGCTCTCTTGCTGCCGCTGCAAGCCTGGCCGCCTTTCTGCAGTGGCAGCCCTCAACAGCAGATGAAAGTACGATCGATGTTGTCACGAGCTTCAGCATCCTCGGCGACATGGTCACCGAAGTCGGCGGTGATCGGGTCGAGGTGATCACGCTGGTCGGAGCCGGTGAAGATGCTCATACGTTCATTCCCGGCCCCTCGGATGTCAAAGTGCTGACAGAGGCCGAACTGGTGATTGTCAACGGGCTGGGCTTTGAAGGCTGGCTCGACCGTCTGGTCGAGGCTTCGGGCAGCGATGCAACGCTGATCGTGGCTACCACGGGGATTGATGTCCTGGCGGTTGAAGATGATCACCATGATGAAGACGAACACGACGATCATGCCGAACAGGATTCACATGATCACGACGAGCATGCCGAAGAAGCTTCACATGATTACGACGATCACGATGAACATGACGACGATGCTGCCGAAGGCCACGCCGGCCACGATGACCATGGCCATGGTCCGGTTGATCCGCATGCCTGGCAGGATGTGACCAATGCCGAGATCTACGTTCATAACATTGCAGAAGCGCTGATCGCGGCTGATCCTGACGGCCATGAGGTCTACGAGGCAAATGCTGAGCGCTATCTGGACGAATTGCACGACCTTGATCATGACATCCGTGAGGCCGTTGCGAGGTTGCCCGAGGATCACCGCACGGTTGTCACGAGCCACGATGCGTTCGGCTACTATGAACGCGCCTATGGCATCACGTTTATCGGGGCCGTGGGCGTCTCGACCGACACCGACCCCTCGGCGGGCGAAATCGCTGATCTCATCCGTCAGATTCGTGAGGAACACATTGCGGGTGTGTTTGTTGAGTCGATTACCGACAGCCGCATGATTGACCGTATCGCAGACGAGACCGGCGCGATCGTGGGTGGCGTGCTCTATTCGGATGCGTTGTCGGAGCCGGATGGTCCGGCCGCGACCTATGTCGAGATGATGCGTCACAACACCGATATGCTGACCAGCGCAGTAAGCGCCTTCTAGAGCAGCTCGCGTTCAGCTTGCATATCCTGCGATACAGGCTTATCGGGTGAAGTTGCTCTGCCTCTGGCAGACCGATCGACGTTAGGCGAAAAGGCTGAACCGCACGTGATCTAACTGTTCGCGCACCGATCCAGGGATCAGACCGCCCGCCCGTGGATCTGTTCCTTGCGTCGTGTGATGTAGTCGCGCATGTGTTCTTCGACATCGGTTTCGATTGCCGGTTTCTCGTACTCTGTCAGCATGCGTTTCCAGATCGCATTGGCGCGTTGGGCTGTGTCTTTGGCCCCGGCGTCGGACCAGGTCTCGAAGTTCCGCCAGTCCGACACCAGCGGGGCATAAAAGGCGTCTTCGTAACGGGCGATGGTGTGCTGGGCGCCGAAGTAGTGTCCACCGGGCTGGAC
>JABIUG010000044.1 GCA_018700655.1 Rhodospirillaceae bacterium
CGCGGCAGCTGGCGTATCAGCGACTTGTCGCCGTCGAGAACCCGCTTCACGCCATCGTAGTTGGGATTGTCCTTGGTGCGGATGTCAGGCGCATAGACGAAATCGCCGCCGCCTTCGGGTGCCTCCAGCAACAGGGTGACGGTGAAGGCGTTGGTGTCGTAGTGCCAGGGGGAGCCGCCGCCTTCTTCCAGTGCGATGATGTTGAGTGCCTGAAACTCGTCGGCCATGGGATAAAGCGTCGCGCAGCTCTCGACATCGGCGATGAAATCGACCAGCGGCTGCCACAGGTAAATCTGGCGTATCAGCGTCTCGTCATCGATCTGATCGTCGGCGACCTGATTGGAACTGAAGGTCCAGAACTGCCGCACTGGGTGATCGGCGGGCAGGGAAGGGTCGTCATCGGTAAAGTAGACGTTGCGCGTGAAGACCTTGTCGTAACCGACCGGCAGCAACGTGTCGGCCTCGTGGCGCAGTTTCTCGATGGCCTCAGGACGAATGAACCCCTGCAGGTTACAGGCGCCCTGTTCGTCGTGCATCGCGCGGCAGGTTTCGATGAAGGCATCATAGCGTTTGCTGCCGCGTTCACCCAGGGGATACCGGTCGAGATCTATCAGATCGCCTACCCCATCCATCGCCTTGCTCCTGTCTGACTGATCCGATGGTTGCTCAGAATGGAGCTCAAGGAAAGGCATCGCTTGGCCCGTCGGACAAGGTCATGCCAAGCTCCCGTCTGGCGGCATCACCGCCACGTCCAAACGATGGAGTGACTGCTATGTCCGATGCCGCCGAAGGCCGCCTTGCACCGTTGAAGCCTGAAGAGTGGGACGCCTCGCTGGCTGAGGTTCTGGCCGACCTCAAGAACCCACTCAGCATTCACAATGTCGTCGCGCGCAATCCGGTGCTGATGGCCAACTATGTCGATTTCCGCAATCACATCGTGAAATCGAGCTCGCTCAGCGGGCGCCAGCGCGAATTGATCATCCTGCGCGTCGCCCACAACACCGCCTGCGCCTATGAATGGGACCATCATGTCGTGCGCGGCCGTGATGCAGGCCTGCAGGACCACGAGATCGCCCGCGTACGCCACGGTGGTGATGCCGAAGGCTGGACAACCGAAGAGTCGCTGCTGCTCAAGGCAGTCGATAACATGATCGCCGGCACGGAGATCGCACGGCCGAACTGGGTCGCGATGTGTGGGGTATTCGTCGACAATCAGCTGCTCGACATCATTTTCACGATCGGCACCTACATGATCATGTCGACGATCCTGAAGACGGCACAGGTGCCCCATGAAGACGGCTTCAAGGTGAAGAACCCGGTATGACACGCTACGCACTGCCTGAACGGGGCGATCACTGGTACGACCTGCGCCAGGAGGTTTATGCCTCGCGAGGCGAGGATGTGGACTGGCTCCACGGGGCCTTTTTTACGCATTGGCCCGAACCCGGGCGCAACATCCATGCCCAGGCGATGGCGGTCTCCAACGTCTTCTTCAACGACCAGTGGCTGGGCAAATATAGCCAGCCCAGCTTCAACCGCGCGGTCGAACAGATCGAGGGCATGGTTGGCGATATCCTTGGCGCGCCCGACAACGGGTTTGTCGTGCTGACCTCCGGCGGCACGGAATCGATCGAGATCGCGGTCAAGACCGCACGTGATTGGGCGCGCAGCGAGCGGCCCGAGGTCAAACATCCCAGGATGGTGCTGCCCTATTCGGCCCATCCAGCGTTCAATAAATCGGCGGCATTCTTCGACCTGGAAGTCGTGCGTGTGCCCCGGGGCAACGACTGGCGCGCCGATATCGCCGCCATGGAAGCCGCGATCGATGACAACACGATCTTTGTCATGGGTTCGGCGCCATCCTGGCCGCACGGCCTGATCGATCCGATACCCCGAATTGGCGAACTGGCGCAGAGATACGGCCTGTGGTGCCATGTCGATGCTTGTGTCGGTGGTTTTCTGCTGCCGTTCTATGAGGCGCTTGGCCATGACCTCACGACCTGGGACTTCCGCGTGCCCGGTGTGATGTCGATGTCGGCCGATCTCCACAAGTTCGGCTTCGTGCCACACGGCATGTCGACCGTGACCTTCCGTGACGAAGCGCTTCGTTCGCACCTTGTGTTCGATTTCGACGACTGGCCTTCTGGCCGTTATGCAACCGAGACGATGCAGGGCACGCGACCGGCTCGTGCTGCGGCGGCATGCTGGGCAACGATGCGCCATCTCGGCCGCGATGGTTACATGGATCTCGCCAGTGGTGTGAAAGCGACGACCGATCGCCTTGTCGCCGGGATTGCCGCGATCGGTGACCTGGCGCCACTGCCCGAGCCGGAAGCTGGGCTGGTCGTGATCACCTCGACTTCCGTCGACCTGTTCGCGGTGAGCGAAGCACTCGAAGAGCGCGGTTTCCCCCACGGCATGACGCGCGAACCTCCGGGCCTGCATTTCACCATGAACCCTGTCGAGGACACGCGGCCGGTCGATATGCTGCTCGAGGCCCTCGAAGGCGCGGTCAATGAAGTCCGTGGTGGCCGTCAGGTCAGCGATGGCACCGAGGGGTCATATATCTGATGTGGTTTCCCCGGCTCAGCGCAATATTTTGGGGACGGTCCGTCGATGGACTTTGAACTGAACGCCGATCAGTCCGACCTTGTTGCCCGCGCTGAGCGCCTGGCGCGTGACGTCATCGCGCCCCGGGCCGCCGAAACCGATCGCAGCGAAGCTTATCCCTGGGACAATGTCGAGGCGCTGACAGCCGCCGGTTTCATGGGCATGACCATCCCCGTGGCCTATGGCGGGCAGGGGCGCTCCTTCCTTGATGCGGTGTTGGTTGTTGACCAGATGGCGCAGGCTTGCGGAGTCACGGCCCGGATCGTGGTCGAGGCTAATATGGGCGCGATATCAGCAGTCATGGGTTATGGCAGCGAGGATCAGAAGGCGATGGCTGCGGCGCTGGTTCTGGAAGGCGACAAGCCGGCGATCTGTATCACCGAGCCCGAGGCCGGAAGTGCCGCCAATGAGATGACCACACGCGCCGACCGGCGTGGCGACGGTTATGTCATCAACGGACGCAAGCACTGGATTACCGGCGGCGGCGTTTCGCGCCTGCATCTGATTTTCGCGAGAGTGTTCGACGAGAGCGGCCGGGAAGAAGGAATTGGCGGTTTTCTTGCCGTGCGAGATGAAACCCGCGGATTGGTGATCGGCACCCGCGAACCCGCGATGGGGTTGCGCGGTATTCCCGAAACCGAGGTCATTTTCGACAACATGCAAATCCCTGCCGAACACGCCGTCGAGCCGCCAGGTGGCTTCCGAAGGGGTTTCGCCGGTTTGATGGAGGCCTACAACTCCCAGCGCGTCGGTGCGGCCACGGTCGCGCTCGGTCTGGCCGACGGGGCCTACAAGCTGGCGCTGGACTATGCCGGCAAACGCGAGCAGTTCGGTCGCCCAATCGCTGAATTCCAGGGTTTGCAGTGGATGCTGGCCGATATGAGTACCCAGATCGATGCCGCGCGCCTGATGATCCACCGGGCTGCCGCCAGCGCCGACCCTTTTCCCGATGCAACCATGGCCGCCAAGGCCAAGATCTTTGCCTCCGAGATGGCAATCAAGATCTCAAACGACGCACTCCAGGTTTTCGGTGCCAGAGGGTATTCGCGCAATCTGCCGCTCGAGCG
>JABIUG010000367.1 GCA_018700655.1 Rhodospirillaceae bacterium
AGCCTCTGGGGATGAGAAATCCGTTCCGTTATTTCAACAGCGCGCCCCAAACCGAAGACAGTGATCTGCTCACGGTCGAGCAGCCGTTCACACTGAGGCGTCGTGGCGTGGAAACCAGGTTCGTCATCCCGGGCGAGAAGGGGTCGGCGAAACCCGACGACAAACTCATTGCCGCCGTCATGCAGGCACATCGCTGGTTCGGCCAACTCAGGGACGGTCGCGCAGGCTCGGTGCGCAATCTGGCTCGCCAACATCAGGTAGATCAGGGCGATGTCAGCCGGTCGAACTGACGGTCTCCGGGCTCAAGCGTGGACCGGAGTTGCCGGCATCATGGGCGCAACAGCGCAAGATGCCAGGCTTTGGCTGAGGCCACTCTCGACATCGTTCTTGGAAAACGTTGGCTGACGGAATGGGCCAACAGAGACGCTGGGCCAGATCCAGGGTTCACGACGAAGCTCCCGGGTCTCCAAGCCAACGCCTGAAGTTTAGCACATGCCGAATGGCGCAGAAGTGCGCCGGTTCAGGCCGGGTAGCCTCCTGAACAAGGGAAACGTCGTGCCGAACAAGGAAAAATGGTGGAGCTGAGGGGATTCGAACCCCTGACCTTCGCATTGCGAACGCGACGCTCTCCCAACTGAGCTACAGCCCCACCGGGTCCCTGTCGGGTGGCGTCGATGTAAGAGCGAGCCGATGCCCTGTCAAGCGGTGTCGGTGTCGTGTTCCCAGGTTACAGGCGTCCACGTCGCGTGCCTTCGGGCGCGGCGACCGTCTTCATCTTCCGCACTGTAGTCGCGCGAGGTGGCAGGCGCATCAAAGATAGTGCGATCATCAAGCATCCGGCTGTTGACGATTCCAACCCTTTCACCGCCGTCTTCCATCAAAGCCCCGATGTAACAGCCGCACTGCCCGCACAGGATGAAGTCGGTGATGCCCATGGCGAAACGATAGGTCACGGCAGCATCCTTGGCGGCATGCAGCACAAGTCTTCCAGCGGGGTCGGTAATCGTGCGCGTACTATGGCGCGTACAGAACCCGCAGCCACAGGCGCGAATTTCCAGGTCGGCTGGCTCGACCGCGCTCTCGAACACCACCTTGATCGCGCCACAATGACACCCACCTTGATAGCGGCGCATGGCATCTTTCCTTTGTGTCGTTCCGCATTGAGCATACCACGCTTGGCTCGAACCGCTTGCGGTCCCGCGCGAGCGTGTGAAGATGCCCACACTCTTCAATCCTGAACGGAATCAGAAGACTGCGTGGGTCCACACAATCGTGATCCGTTCTATAGTGTTGCCAATCTGTCGAAGGAACCCAACGTCATGGAAGCTGTCATCTGGCTCGTCGATACCATCTTCCGGATCTACTTCTGGATTCTGATCGGTCAGGTCGTGATGAGCTGGCTGGTATCGTTCAAGATCGTCGACACGCGCCAGCCCATCGTGCACCAGGTCGGCCGTTTTCTGTGGCAGGTGACCGAACCGGTCCTGGGGCCTATTCGCAAGTTATTGAGCAAGTTCCTGGGAAATCTTGGCGGCATCGATATCTCGCCGATCATTGCCATCCTGGCGCTCGAGTTCCTGCGCCGTTTTATCGTCGACACAGTTCTGGCGCCCCTCGCCTACGGTTCGTGAAAAGCCCTCTTGCGCTCGATTCAGGCCGGATTCGCCTCAATGTCAGGGTCCAGCCCGGTGCTTCGCGCGAGGCTGTGAACGGGATCGAGCTTGACGCGGCGGGCAGGGCCTTCTTAAAGGTGCGCGTGAAACAACCGCCCGAGGGCGGCAAGGCCAACCGTGCGGTCGCCAAACTGCTCGCGAAGTCCTGGCGTCTGCCTGCTTCCTCGATCGAGGTCGTGGCAGGGCACAAGGACCAGCGCAAGGTTCTGGAGATCGACGGTGGGCCGGACGTCGCTGAAACATTACGTAAGTGGCTGGGAGCCCTGACATGAGCGAAGCAACCATTATCGACGGCAAGGCAATTGCGCTGAAAGTGCGCGAAGGCGTGGCGCGCAAGGTCACCAGACTGAAGGCCGAACACGGCATCACCCCTGGCCTTGCCGTCGTCCTGGTGGGCGAAGACCCGGCAAGCCAGGTCTATGTCCGTTCCAAGGGCAAATCGACTGTTGAAGCCGGCATGGAGAGCTTCGAGTTCCGCATGCCCGATACCGCCAGCCATGACGGGGTTCTGGCCAAGGTCGAAGAGCTCAACGCCGACCCCAGAGTCCACGGCATTCTGGTCCAGCTGCCCCTGCCCGATCAGGTCGACGAGGCCGCGATCATCAACGCGATCGAACCAGCCAAGGATGTCGACGGTTTCCACGTCATCAATACCGGCCGCCTTTCGACCGGTCAGGACGCGATGGTTCCCTGCACGCCGCTGGGCTGCCAGCTCATGCTGCGCGAGCATCTCGGCGCAGAAGGCATGAAGGGTGCAGAGGCCGTGATCGTCGGGCGCTCCAACATCGTCGGCAAACCGATGGCCCAGCTTCTGCTGCAGGATCACTGCACGGTAACGATTGCCCATTCACGCACGGCCGATCTGCCCGGGGTCGTACGCCGTGCCGATATCGTGGTCGCTGCCGTCGGTCACCCCGAGATGGTCCGGGGCGACTGGATCAAACCCGGCGCCACGGTAATCGATGTCGGTATCAACCGGATTCCGAAAGAAGACGGCAAGACCCGGCTGGTCGGTGATGTCTGTTTCGATGAAGCGGTCAAGGTTGCCGGCGCGATCACGCCGGTGCCTGGCGGTGTCGGGCCCATGACCATCGCCTGCCTGCTGGTCAACACCGTCACAGCGGCCTGCCGCCAGCATGGTGTCGCCGAACCTGAGGACTGAGCCGGCCATGACCACGCTGATCCTTGCCTGCATCGCCTTTGTCGCGAGCCATATAGTACTTTCAGGCACAGCCTTGCGCGGCATGATCGCAGGCCGGATCAGCGAGCCCGGATTTCTGGCGGTCTTTTCGCTGGTCGCGCTCGCTTCGATCACCTGGATGGTGATCGCCTTCAACAGTGCAGGTTATGTCGAAGTCTGGAACGCCGGGCGCGCCCTCAAGGGCATCGCCTGGATCGTGATGCTGCCGGCGGTCCTGTTTGTCGTGTGCGGCAACGTCACGCCCAATCCGTCTTCGGTCGGCTCGGAGAAGCTGCTGCAAAAGGATGATA
>JABIUG010000368.1 GCA_018700655.1 Rhodospirillaceae bacterium
ATGGCCGTGTGGATCACGGATGTAGAATCGGGGATCGTGGGGGTGCGGGCGTAAGCTTCGCCGACTCATAAAAGGAACGGCGCCATGAAAGTCTATATCAGCGTCGACATCGAAGGCGTTACGGGCATCACCCATTGGGACGAGGCCGAGATCGGCAAGCCCGGCTATGAAACCTTCCGGAACCAGATGACGGACGAAGCCGCAGCAGCCTGCGAGGGTGCGCTGGCGGCAGGTGCGGACGAACTGGTCGTCAAGGACGCGCACTGGACCGCACGCAACATCATCCCCTCCCGTCTGCCCGAACCTGTACAGCTGATCCGGGGCTGGACCGGCGATCCGCTCTACATGGTGACCGAGATCGACAGCAGCTTCGATGCGCTCGCCATGGTGGGATATCATTCCGGTGCGAGCAACGGCGGCAACCCGTTGGCCCACACCGCTGCGGGCACGGAGTTCCAGATCCTGATCAACGGCGAGGCGATGTCGGAATACCGCCTGCACAGCTTGGCGGCGGCCGAACTTGGCGTGCCGACCGTGTTCCTGGCGGGCGACACACTTCTCTGCGAGAGCGCGCATGCGGCGCAGCCGGGTATCCACACGGTGGCGACCAACACCGGCAAGGGTGCTGCAACCGTCTCGATCCACCCGGCACGCGCCGTGGCGGCAATCCGCAGCAACATGGAAGCCGCACTGAAGGACGAGGCTGCCCGCACACTGCCCGCGCTTGCCGACCGCTACGAGCTGGAGCTGTGGTACGACCAAAACGAAGACGCCTATGCCGCATCGTTCTATCCCGGCGCCCGCCTGCACGCGCCGCACGCCGTGCGATTCGAGGCCGATCGGTTCTACGAAATCATGCGCATGCTGCAGTTCGCCCTGGTGCGGCTCTGAAAGAAGGAAACACCATGAAGGTCTATATCAGCGTCGATATCGAGGGCGTGGCGGGCATCACGCACTGGGACGAGGCCACGATCGGCAAGCCCGGCTATGAGACGTTCCGCGATCAGATGACAGCCGAAGCCGCGGCAGCCTGCGAAGGCGCAATGGCGGCGGGCGCCACCGACCTGCTGGTCAAGGATGCCCATTCGAGCGGGCGTAACATCCTTCCAGCAAGCCTGCCCGAACCCGTGCAACTGATCCGGTCTTGGAGTGGCGACCCCCTGTGCATGGTCGAGGAACTCGACGGGAGTTTCGATGCCGTGGCCATGGTGGGTTATCACTCCGGTGCGGGCTTCGGCGGCAATCCACTGGCCCATACGATCTCGGGCAAGGTATTCCGATTGCTGATCAACGGCGTGCCCATCTCCGAATTCCTGCTGCACAGCCTGGCTGCCGCCGAACTGGGTGTGCCGACCGTGTTCATCTCCGGCGACAGCCTGCTTTGCAAAGACGCAAAAACTGCCCGGCCCGGCATCCATACCGTGGCAACGAACACGGGCAAGGGTGCGGCCACGACATCGATCCATCCGGCGCGCGCCGTGGCGGCAATCCGCAGCGGTATGGAGGCAGCGCTGAAGGACGAGGCTGCCCGCGCCCTGCCCCAGCTCAGCGACCGCTACGAGATAGAGCTGTGGTACGAACAGAACGAAGACGCCTATGCCGCCTCGTTCTACCCCGGCGCGTCGCTTTACGCCCCACATGCGGTGCGCTTCGGGACCGACCGGGTCTACGAGATTTTGCGGATGCTACAGTTCGTGCTGTGAAACTGCCTTCGGATCACCGGTTTTTCCAGTCCGGGCGGCTCAGAAACTCGTGACACATCTCCACGCTTGTCTAATCTGAGTTTCCGGCGTTGAGACCATCCAGCGTGTCGGAGCAAGCCAGGATACAGGAGATGTTGATGCCATCTGATTTGACGCACCTGCGTGCTTCAATAGGCGCGAGTCTGGAACGACCGGTCGACGAACCCTGGACACTGGACCCCGGTCACTACACTTCGTCGGACTACTACGACCTTGAGGTCGAACAAATCTGGAAGAAGGAATGGATCTGCGTCGGCCACGTCAAGGAAGTCCCGGATGTCGGCGACTTCTTTTCCATTCAGTTCGTCAACGAACCACTCGTGATCGTACGCGGAGTGGATGCACAAATTCGTGCGCTTTCGACGGTGTGCCGGCATCGCCTGATGCTCGTGGAGGAACCGGGTACATGCGGCAACGCCAAAAGTTTCGTCTGTCCCTATCATCGCTGGACCTATGGCCTCAACGGGCAGCTCAAAAGCGCTCTCCATATGGAGCGCCACGGTGACTTCGACCCGACGGGGATCAGCCTGCCGGAGTTTCGCCTCGAAATCTGGAATGACCTCATCTGGATTAACCTGGATGATGACGCCTCACCTCTTGCACCACGGCTGGTCGAACTCGAGGAGGCAATGTCGGTCTACAAGGGTCCTGAGGGCGGAGTTATGACCGCACTCTATGACAAGACGTGGAAAGGTAACTGGAAGAGCCAGGTCGAGAACAACCTGGAGGGTTACCACCACATGGGCATGCACCAGCAGTCCATCGAGCTGTATTCACCGACCAAGAACGTCACCAACCTGACCCACGGAGAATACTGGACGCGCCATCAGGTCCCCTATGAACGCGGCCGTGACGTCACCGAGTCCCTGCTCGCTGAAGCTGACTGGAGCCCGGATGACTGGCTGGCCATGGAACAGCCAGCACTGGACATCATCAACATCCACCCCGGCAACTCGTTCTCGATCTATCCCGGCGGTGCCGGTTATTACTCGATCTGGCCGCTGGGCGTAGACAGCTTCAGGTTCCGCGCCCATTCGATACGTCCACCGGGCGAATTGCGGCGATTTGATCCCGATGGCGAACGTTACGATTCCGAGCGCGTGCTCGATGAGGATGGCGTCGCGATGACGCACATTCTCAATGGCGCCGGTTCAAGCAAGGCCGAACCCGGGCCATTGAGCTGGATGGAAGCGTCCCTGCCGCTATGGCACCAGTGGATGGCGCAACGTCTTGTCTGACGAGGATTTTCTCATGCCGGAGTATGCCCAGTGAGTCTGTCCATACGTGAAGCCGGGCCAGACGATGCCCCCGCCTGTGCTGAGGTCTGTTTCCGGGCCTTCGACAATGTTGCCCGGCGGTACGGCCACGCCACCGACGTGGCCTCTGTCGAGGACGCCATGGATTTCATTCCTCATCTGATCAGCCATCACGGCTATTACTGTGCCGTGGCCGAAGAGGATGGCCGGGTCGTGGGGAGCAACATCTTCGACGAACGCTCCCTGATCCGGGGCATTGGCCCCATCACGGTCGACCCAGATGTTCAGAGTCGTTCGGTCGGGCGGCGCCTGATGGAACATGTTCTCGACCGCAGCCGGGACCGTAACGCGGTTGGTGTGCGGTTGTGCCAGGATTCCTACAACACCGGTTCGCTCAGCCTTTACAGCAAGCTCGGCTTCCGGGTGCGCGAGCCGCTTGCGGCGATGCAGGGTTCCGTCGGTGATGTGGTGTTCCGGACCGCACCGTCCGCCCGGCGACGGAGGATGACACTTCTGCCTGCGATGTCCTGTGCCACAGCGTCCACGGCCACAACCGCC
>JABIUG010000369.1 GCA_018700655.1 Rhodospirillaceae bacterium
CGCCCGGTCCACCACCGCGCCCGACGCCAGCAGCGATCACAAGACCAACCTGCTGGCGGCGGTCCGCAAGGCGCCGACCCCGATGCTGGGTGCGCTGGTCGAAGGCATCCTGTTTGTGGCGCTGTTCGTGCAGCTGCCGATCTATGGCGTGCGCAGCGGACTGATCGAGGGTGACGCCATCAGCCTGCTTTCTGCCCTGGTGATCGGCGGCACCATTGCCCCGATCGGGATCGGCTGGCTGGCCGATCATGTGAACCGGCGTCTCCTTCTGCTCGCCTGCGGCGCGACCTGTTTTGTCGCGATCCTGCTGTTACCCTTCGTGCTCCATTCCACCGTACTGACCTGGGCGCTGCTGATGGTCTGGGGCGGTGCGGGAACCGGCTTCTACACGGTCGGCCTGGTGCGCCTGGGTCAGTTGTTCGGCCCTTCACAGCTCAGCGCGGCAACCGCCGCCTTTGTCATGACAACCCATATCGGCAGCATCATCGGCCCGGTGATTGCAGGTATCGGCATGGATTTGTGGAACCCCAACGGTTTCATCGCCGCCATGGCGGCGAGCGCTCTGGCATTCCTGGTGTTCGGCACCTGGCGTTATCTCACGGCACCAGATCCGGCGCGCCGGATCGAAAAACAGGCCTGAGCCAGATCCGTTCAGTTCAATTCACGCGAAGCGATCGTTCTCCAGCAGCTTGGGATCGACCAGACGGGCATACATCAGGCTGATCGCAGCCACGATGGTCGAGACCATCACGATCATAACCGTCATCGTGACAAAGCTGACGACCAGGCCGACAACCATGCCCAGATCACGTTCGGCGAAACTCTGGACCAGCAGGATCATGGATAATTCGATCGCCCCGACCGGCATCATCACCAGCAACAGGGTTGCTGCCACGCGCAGGCCGTTGCCCTGGGTTGCCCGCCAGCTTGCCCCGATGTCGGGTCCGCGGCCCAGCGCCACACTGGGCAGGACAAACATGCTGCGCGAAAACACAAACAGCGCGATACCCGGCCCCAACACCATGCCCAATGTCATAGACATCAGGTTGCCGCCCGAGCCCTGCAGCATCACCAGGGCGGTGCTGATTCCCATGAACAGGATCATGCCGAAGAACACCCCGATCAGGCCGTAAAGCGCCTCGCGCGCGCTGAGGTGAAGATAGATACGGCGGTCACGGTGATGTTCGCCCAACAGGATGGCGCGATGCCAGGCAACAGCGACCATGGCATGAAGCAGCCCGACGCAAAGCGCGAGCAGGGCAAACACCGCAAAAAGGCCAGGCGGCAGGTTCTCTGCGTCGGCTTCAGTCTCCATCGGAGGCGCGTCCCCGGCGAGCAGGCGTCCTGCCAACGCGATCACCAGCACACCCAGCCAACTGAATCGGATAGGGGACTCGAGATTGCCGAAGGTCAGGGCATAGGCCTGAACAAACAGCTCGAACGGTTTCAGCCTGGGCAGGATGGTGGGCATGTCGGTCATGGTCCCAGAGCGGTAGCACAGCCGCAGCCTGGCTGGCGATAACGAAACCGGTCAATCCGGCAATTCCTGCTCTGCGGCGGTGAGCTGGGCATGGATCAGCCCGAGCATCGCTGCAAAGAAGACATGCGCTGCAATGAAGACGACATTGGCGAAGGCCGAAAACACTATCAAGGGTGGAACGATCACCTTCAGGATCTCGATCGGCTCCATCTCGAACGCGCCGAACACGGAAAAATCGTTCGACATCAGCCACGCAACCGGCGGCAGGACGAGCAGAACCACCATGATCACAAAGGTGATGACGCTGACAATGAGCGCTGCCGAAAAGATCCGCCAGGTGTGGCCGCATGTCCTGCGCCAGACCGCAGCGACATCAAGTCCGCCATCGCAGGCGACCTGTGGAAACAGCATGCAAAAGCGTGCCGTGAGGATAAAGAGCGCGATATAAAGCGCAAACATCACCGCAAAGCCGGCGTGACCGAGCAATGCGACCGCGGCCAGCGAAACGGCAAAGACGACGAAAAAGGCAACCCAGAATCCCAGCCAGGTCATGACAAGCGCGCCCAGCATTTCGAGTTCGAGGCCGCCAAAGCGGAAAACAAACCAGCGCCCGTCGCCGCCATCGCCCAACGCAGCGAAACGGCACCAGCGAACCAGCAGCATCGCGGCACCGCCAACCATCGCGATCAGCGACAGGAAACTGATCAGTGTGGAACGGTTGGCCGCACCTGCCATGCCCTGCATTTCCGCAACCAGTTGTTCCTGCGACAAACGCCCCGCCTGAACATCTTCGAACCTTTCGGCCAGTTCGGGATATTGCTCGAGCAGCATCCAGATATCATCGAATGTCCAAAATGCCCCGCCCACCAGCACGACCAGCATAATCGCCAGTACCAGCCATGAAATCCGGAACCAGATGGCTCCATGGCCGACGATCACCGCAACCGAAGCCAGCGAGGTTTTCCAGATGGGAATGGGGGTCATTGCAGCCTCTCGGGCACTTTTGGCCTGTCAATCACTGATACAAGATACTGCAGTTTTCATCTTCAGACACCCATCATCTGCTTGCTCGTGACGGTTTGTTCCCTCTATAGTCCCATCCAACATGGAAGACCTTTTCGAAAGCCCTGCGGGCGGTAATTCAAGCTACACGGCACAGGATATCGAGGTCCTGGAGGGCCTTGAACCTGTGCGCCGCCGGCCCGCGATGTATATCGGCGGCACGGAAGAAAGCGGGCTGCATCACCTCTTTTCCGAGGTGCTCGACAACGCCATGGACGAAGCCGTGGCGGGCCACGCCAACCGGATCGAAATCCATCTGGCCGCGGACGGGACCTGCACCGTGGCCGATAACGGCCGGGGTATCCCGACCGATCCGCACCCAAAGAACAAGAAACTCTCGGCGCTGGAAGTCATCTTCACCACGCTGCATTCCGGCGGCAAGTTCTCCAACAAGGTCTATGCCACATCCGGTGGCCTGCACGGCGTCGGCATCAGCGTCGTCAACGCCCTGTCGGATGTGCTCACGGTTGAGGTCGCGCGCGACAAGCAGCTCTGGCGCCAGACCTATTCCCGCGGCACGCCAAGTTCGAAGCTGCAGAACGCAGGCAAGGTTTCGAACCGGCGCGGCACGTCGATCACCTTCCACCCCGATGCGGAAATCTTCGGCGAAGCCGCGATGATGCGTCCGGCGCGCCTGTTCCGGATGTCACGCTCCAAGGCCTATCTCTACCGGGGCGTGGAAATCCGCTGGTCGTGCGACCCCGAACTGATCAAGGACGAGACGCCGGCCGAGGCGGTCTTCCATTTCCCCGGCGGGCTGGGTGATTTCCTCACTGAAGTCGTCAAGATACGCCCCACCGCCAATCCCAAGCCGTTCCTGGGCAGCGCCCCCCTTGCCGACGACGCCGGCAAGGTCGAATGGGCAATCACCTGGCCCTATGACGGCGATGGATACATCTCGACCTATTGCAACACGGTGCCCACGCCCGAAGGCGGAACCCACGAAAACGGGCTGAAAAACGCCCTGACCAAATCGCTGCGCACCTATGGTGAGCGGGTCGGAATCAAGAAGGCCGACAAACTCACCGCCGACGACGTCACCGGCGGTGCCATCATCCTGCTGTCGGCCTTCATTCGTGAGCCCCAGTTCCAGGGCCAGACCAAGGAAAAGCTGGTCAGTGCCGAGGTCAACCGGCTGGTCGATCAGGCGGTGCGCGATCACACCGACCATTTCCTGACCGGCGATCCCGAAGGCGCCAACGATCTGCTTGCGCTTGCGATCGACCGGCTTGACGAGCGCCAGCGCAAGAAGGCCGAGAAGGAGGTCAAACGCAAGGCCCCTGCCCGCCGCCTGCGCCTGCCGGGCAAACTCGCCGATTGCACCCGTTCAGGTTCGAGCGGCACGGAGATATTTCTGGTCGAAGGAGACTCCGCCGGCGGTTCGGCCAAACAGGCGCGCAATCGCGAGACCCAGGCAGTACTGCCCCTGCGCGGCAAGATCCTCAATGTCGCCAGCGCCACCGAGGACAAAAAACGCGCCAACCAGGAACTCCAGGACCTGCTCCAGGCGCTGGGTTGCGCATCCAGCAACGGCTATCGCGAGGACGACCTGCGTTATGACCGGGTCGTCATCATGACCGACGCCGATGTCGACGGCGCCCACATCGCCGCGCTGCTGATGACCTATTTCTACCGCGACCTGCCCGAACTGATCCGCCAGGGACATCTCTTCATCGCGGTGCCGCCGCTTTACCGCCTCTCGAAGGGCGGCGATGTCATTTATGCCCGCGATGATACCCACAAGGACGAGCTGATGGCCTCGCACTTCAAGCCCGGAGCCAAGGTTGAGATCAGCCGCTTCAAGGGATTGGGCGAGATGCCGGTTGCCCAGTTGAAGGAAACCACCATGAATCCGGCCAGCCGCACCATGCTGCAGGTCGAGATCGCCGAGGATGACGAACGGCGCACCCTGAAACGGGTCGAAAGCCTGATGGGCCGCAAACCGGAACTGCGCTTCAAGTTCATCCAGGAACATGCCGGCGAAGTCGCGGAACTCGATATCTGACACCCGCTCTAACTAGTTGTCACCTTCGGTCGTTAGACGGCAATCGGGCGATACTGGCGCCTCCAAGGCCTGGTCGAGCGCGGTCGCAGCCTCGCTGGCAGGCATGACCACCCAGCCGTTCAGCCGGGTGACTTCCGATCCCGATGGCTCCGAACGCGACAACTTCCGCATCGTTGCCGTGATCGATGCCCCGCTTGGCATCACCGCACGACAGGTCTGTCGAAACGAGGTGCCTGTCGAAAACCTGGGCAAGGTTGAGGGCAGCTCGCACCTCCAGATCGTCTTCTACAACGAGCGCCGCGCGGTCAGTGCCGCACGTGCCATCGTGGCGCCGATCACGTCACCTCAGGCACCCCAGCTCGGACAGGCCGTGGTGGCCGCCGCGACCGCCGCCTTCCCGCGGCAGGACCCCAGCCGGTCGACCAATCACGGTGATTCTTTCATGGTTCCCTGAAAACAGTTAAAAAGTGGCCTTTTCGTTGACGTATAGTCGCCTAAAAGGTATCTAGCGCGCATTCCAGTGGCAGAATTCACATCCCTGGGACGCGAGAGACGCGTCGAAAGCCCCCTATACGCATGACATTTGAAGACCTGGGCCTGAGCCCCGAAGTCCTGGCAGCAATCCAAGAAGCCGGTTACCAGGAACCTACACCCATTCAAAAGCAAGCCATCCCGGTTGCCCTGCAAGGGCGCGACCTGCTCGGCTGCGCCCAGACAGGCACCGGCAAGACTGCGGCCTTTGTGCTGCCGCTGATCGACATTCTGGCGGGTGGCAAGGCCAAGGCGCGCATGCCGCGAGCCCTGATCCTTTCACCGACCCGCGAGCTGGCTCAGCAGACCCTGGAGAATTTCCAGATCTATGCCCAGCACACCGAACTCGACGCGGCACTCCTGATCGGCGGCAACAACATGCGCCAGCAGGAACAGGCGCTGGCGCGCAACATCGACATCCTGATCGCGACACCCGGCCGCCTGCTCGACATGATCGAACGCGGCAAGCTGTTGATGATGGGTTGCAAACACCTCGTGATCGACGAGGCCGACCGCATGCTCGACATGGGTTTCATTCCCGATGTCGAAAAGATCTGCAGCATCCTGCCGCCCCTGCGTCACACCCTGATGTTCTCGGCCACGATGCCGCGTGAGGTACGCAAGCTGGCAGAACGGTTCCTGCATAACCCCAAGGAAGTCACCGTCGCACCGCCTGCCTCGCCTGCCGAGACGGTCGAGCAGTGGCTCGTCACGGTCGGCAACGAACGCGACAAGGGCAAGGCGCTCCGTCAGCTCCTGGCATCCGACACGGTCACGAGTTGCATGATCTTCTCGAACCGCAAGAAAGACGTCGACAGCCTGCACCGGTCGCTGAAACGCAATGGCTTCAACGCCGTGCGCATGCAGGGCGACATGGCCCAGCGCGAACGTGAAGTAGCCCTGAACGCCTTCAAGAGCGGCGAAGCCAACATGTTGGTCTGCACCGATGTCGCCGGACGCGGTATCGACGTCTTCGGCGTCAGCCATGTTTTTTGTTATGACGTCCCGGTCAATGCCGAGGACTACGTCCACCGCATCGGCCGGACCGGCCGCGCCGGCCATCGCGGACGCGCCTATGTCTTTGCAACGCCCGACGACGTCAAACAACTCCAGGCCGTGACCCGGCTGATCAAGCGGGACCTGCCCCTGGCGACCATTGAGGGCGTCAAGAGTGTTGAAATCCCCGGCATCAACACATCGGCTCCTGCGCCGGCCGCCGTCGAAGTGGCCGCCGCAGAAACGGAATCCGTGGATGACGCGCAGCCCGAAGCAGAGGTTATTGCCGTTGCCGAGGTGACAGTCGAGGTTGAAGTCGAAACCCAGGCTGAAGTCGAGGCCCAGGCTGAGCCCGATGTTTCGACGGATGACCAGGCTCCGGCCCAGGCCGCCCCCAGGGACGAAGATGAAAAGCCCGGCCGCCGTCGCAGGCGCCGTGGTGGCTCCAGAAAGAGTGAAGCCAAGGCCGAGGACGCCTCCAGCGACGAGACCCGACGCCCGGCGGAAGCCAGAGGCGACAATAAGACAGACAACGACCGGCGCCGCGACAATGCCGTGCCCTTTGGCCAGAGCGCCAACGTGCCTGCATTCCTGTTGCGTCCGACCTTTGCCGATCAGGACGCCGAAACCCTCTGATACGAACCGAAAGGACCTGATCCATGCCGCGTGGTGGCAAGATTCGTGACGCCCTGAACGATGGCCGCAAACAACTGGGCGGCTGGGTCAACATGGAAAGCCTGATCGCCACCGAGATCATGGCAGGTGCTGGATTTGATTTCCTGATGATCGATCAGGAGCATGGCCCCGGCACTTCGTTGAGTGCGATCAGCCAGCAACAGGCGATCCGGTCGGGCGGACCTTGCGCGGCATTCCTGCGGGTCTTTGCCAACGACATGAACCTCATCAAGAAGGCGCTCGATTCCGGCGTCGATGGCCTGATGGTGCCGATGGTCGAAACCGCCGAAGCCGCAGCCGGTGTTGCAGCTTCCTGCCTGCTGCCGCCCCTGGGTCTGCGCGGCGTCGCGCCAGGCAATGTGCGCGCCGCCCGTTACGGTTACGAAAAAGATCATTTCATCAAGACCAAGGGCCAGGATGTTTTCATCATGACCCAGGTCGAAACCGCCCCGACGGTCGAGAACCTCGAAGAGATCGGCAAGGTCGACGGGATCGACATGCTCTTCATCGGGCGCAACGATCTCGCAAGTTCGATCGGCAAGCTGGACGACCAGACCTCGGCTGAGTCGATGGAACTTCTTACCCAAGCCGAACGCAAGATCAAGGAATCGGGCCGCTGGATGGGCGGCATCCCCTCACCCGATGACAGCGCCGCTGCCATGTTCGAGCGCGGTTATGACATGGTCATCGCCGCGGCCGATCATGCCCTGCTGCGCGACGGCGCCGTCCGGGTTGTGAAATCCCTGAAAAACCGCTGAAGCAATGGCGAAGTTTGCGCCGATCCTGAAACGGGCTGGTGAGCGCCGCGGCGGCGAAGACCGCCTGGCCGAATTGATGCCGGTGCCCAGTTCCCCCGAGGAACTGATCGGGCTCAGCGACGACCGTTACCTCTCCCAGATGTGCCTGCGTGTCTTTTCCGCCGGGCTCAAACACTCCCTCGTACTTTCCAAATGGCCGGCCTTCGAGGAGGTGTTTCACGGCTTCGTCCCCGGCCGCGTGACCCTGATGAACGACGAGGAGATGGAAGCCTGCATGGGCAACCGCGCCCTCATCCGCCACTGGGCCAAGATCAGTTCGGTCCGCGCCAACGCAGCGGCGATGCAGAAGATCACAAAGGAACACGGCAGCTTCGGTCAGTGGCTTGCCGAATGGCCGGCTGACGACACGATGGGCCTGTGGGACCGCCTTGCAAAGGATTTCACCCAGCTCGGCGGCAATTCCGGGCCCTACTTCCTGCGCATGATCAGCAAGGACACCTTCGTCCTGACCGGCGATGTCGTGCAGGGTCTGATCGACAACAAGGTGGTCGCCAAGAAACCGACGACCAAACCCGACAGGAAGAAAGTTCAGGATGCCTTCAACGGCTGGGCTGCTGAGACCGGCAGGCCTTTGTGCCAGCTCTCACGCATCCTGGCGTTGTCTGTCGGCTAGCTACGGATTGACCGGCCTGGAAGGCGCGCAGCCCAAACCCCGGCGTAAGCCGGGGCCCATAATCCCAATGCCGCAGCATCCGCGCATAACCTGACCCCTCAGGACTATGGACCCCGGCTTGCGTCGGGGCAGCCTTTGCGAGGGGTTCCGACAACATGGTTGTCAGGAAAGCTGCCGGTAGATCTTGCATTTGGCGAGATAGGATTCCGAAGATACACCCGCATTCGAAAACCGGTTCCCAACCGACTGGAAGCTCGGTTCGACGATAAGACCCGACATGATCGCCTTGTCGATTGCATCCTGAAAGGCATGCATCGAGGTGATCACCGCCAGTGCAAGTTCGCGGTCCTGGACTTCCTGCGGCTTGCGCAGGGAAGCCGTCGGCACCGAAGCCACGGCAGATTGAGTAACGGCAGTGTTGGAATCTTGAAGCATGGTCTGGTCCCCGTTCGGTAGCCCCGCTATCCCCTTGCGCGAACGCCGGGGACCGGAGGATTTGCGTCCCGTTGTTGCCAACGGTTTGCCATTGTCGTGGAGCTCAGCCGTGTTGAAATCCACAGCCGCACCCCTCGCTATGAAATTGGCGCGGGTCCGCCCGTGAAGCGAGTCATGAAGGGGCGGTGAGTGATTGCTGTCACGAGTCTTTTGCAGCTTGTGGTTCCACGTCCGGTTGCGCTCAGGCAGGCCGGTTTAGAAGGGAACAACGCCGTGCCAGGACGCGAACGCCCAAACCCTCTTGAAATCAGAGAGTTAACGCAACCACACTGGCAACCGCACAATCGCGCGGCGATTCCGAAAACATCCGATTTGCTCTATGACTCTGCTCAATCGAAGGAGAGACCATGACATTCCGTATCCTTGTGCCCGACGCCAAGATCGTCGACGCACGGCTTTTTGACCAGGCAGGGCGCACCGGCGTCGATTTCGACCTCACCGCGGTGTCTTCGCTTGACGAACTTTCCGATGACCAGGTCGCGGCCTGCGATGCCTTCTGCATGTTCTCGGTCAAGCCGTGCGACGATGCGTTCATCGAACGGTTGGAGCGCTGCCGTCTGGTCGTGCGCGCCGGCGTCGGTTACGACAATGTCGATCTCGAAGCCTGTGCCAGGCGCGGCATCGCAGTCGCCAATGTGCCCGACTACGGCATCAACGAGGTTGCCGACCACGCGCTCGCCCACATGCTCAACATGGTCCGTGGCATCCGCCTGTTTGCCAACCGAATCCAGAATGAGGGCATCGCCACCGGCTGGAACTGGCAGCACGGTGTCCATAACCGGCGGACCTATCGCCGCCGGGTCGGGATCATCGGGCTCGGTCGTATCGGAACGGCCTTCGCGCGGCGCTGCCAGGGCATGGGCATGGAGGTCTGGTGTTACGACCCTTACCTGCCCAGCGGCGGCGAGCTGGCGATGCAGGTCACGCGCGCCGAGACGCTCGAGGAACTGCTCGGCGCCTGTGACATCATCAGTGTGCATGTCCCCCTGTCCGAGGAGACCACCGGCCTGATCGGCAAGGACGCAATCGCTGCGATGATGCCGGGCACCATGCTGATCAACACCGCACGCGGACCGGTGGTCGATATCGACGCGCTTTATGACGGCCTGAAGGATGGCAAGATCGAATGCGCCAGCCTCGACGTTCTGCCAGTTGAACCGCCTGACCCCGAACATCCCCTGATCAAGGCCTGGCTCGCCCGTGAACCCTGGATCGACGAACGCCTGACCCTGACACCGCACGCAGCCTTCCTCAGCCCCGACGCCGTCGACGACATGAGAAACAAGGCGATCCACCTGATCGCCGACTATCTCGAAGGCAAACCCCTCAAGAACTGCGTCAACGGCCAACTGCTGGCCGATAAGGACAGACGCTAGACGGGTCAGGCCAGTGGTTTGCAGAAGGCTGCTGAATGCGCGCTAAACGCAAGCTTCCGCTAACGCGACAAGCGCGGAAACGGGCTGTCAGAGTTTGAAATCGAAGTGTTTGCGCACCGGCTCTTCGATCTTCCAGGTCCCCTTGAAGTTATCCTCGACAACGAAGGCATCGCCGGCCTGAACCGTGACAGGGCTTCCTCCATCGGGCGTGATGACAATGCGACCGGCGAGCATGTGCACGAACTCATAAGCCGTGTAGGTCGCATGATAGGTGCCGGGTGTGGCCTCCCAGATGCCTGAAAGCATGGTGCCATCGTTGTTGGTATGGAGTGCCCAGGTTTTCATGCTGGGCGTGCCCTCGACGACAACCCAGCCATCAATATCGCTGGCATCAGGCTCACTGGTGGGTGCCAGATCAAGTTTGGTCACGGTTTGCATTGTTGTCGCCTTGATTGGTGAAAGGTTCGTTTGCCAGATGACAGATCAATCGCGCCACGATCAACTAGATTCCGCTGTGGGTGCGTCTTTCGGACATCCGCGCTAACTCCGCGCTACCTTACCATCGAGCACCTTGTTGGAGATCCACTGCATCCAGCGCAGGATGGGCTCTTCCATCCAGCACAGCTTGCCCGGCGCAGCCTTGGCTGAGCGGACGCCCTTGGCGATGTAGGGCATGCTTTCGCCGTCTTCATCGAGCGCACGCATGGAGTCGTAATCTTCCCCTTCGGGATCAAACCGTTCCATGTCCTCACCCTTGGGCCGGACCGAGCCGGAGCGATAACGCACCTCGTCGACCGCCGTGGGCCACAGGGAGTAGAAACCCGCACCGCCGGGATAGATGACGAAGGCGTTGGCGGGATGGATCATCAGAATGTCGAGGGCGGGCTGGTTCTGGCGCATGTCACCCGGAGTCCAGTTGGTCTGCTCGACCAGGCTTTTCGCCATTTCCGTGTCCATGTCATAGGGCACCTGGTAGCGCGTCCAGTTCTCGCCCCAGGTGATTCCAGTCGTCAGGCGCGTGGGCGAATAGGTCTCCAGCGTGTCCTTGTGGAGGCCCATGTGATGATAACCCTCCATATTGTTCTCGCAGAAGTTTTTCCAGTTACCGGGCCAGATCTTGTCATATGGGTTGGTCATCTCCCAGGTATCGCCGGGGGCATAGACCGAGAAGAGATCGTCCAGCGCCTCCACCCGCGGCGCAAAGGGCGCGGCGTCATCATCCAGGTTGACCCAGATGAGATCATTCCAGACCTCCAGGCGGAACTGGGGCAGACAGATTTTCTCCTGATCGAAATCCTTGTTGCTTTCCATGTACATGGCACGCACCAGCTGGCCCTCGGTGTCGTAGGTCCAGTGATGGTAGGGGCAGACAAAGAGGGATTTGTTGCCTGCTTCCTTGTCCTTGGCGACCAGCATGTAGCGGTGGCGACAGACGGTGGAGAGCGCACGCAATTCCATGTCCTTGCCGCGCACGATCATGATCGGCTCACCAATCAGTTCGATGGAGAAGTAATCACCCGGATTCGGCAGCTCGCTGGCATGCCCGACATTGATCCATTCCTTCTTCCAGATGTGCTCAACCTCGAGCGCATAAAAGTCCTCATCCGTGTAGTGACCAGGGTCGAAGGTTCGCAGCCGCTCAACCGGCAGATCGAGATAGGTACGACAGGAATCGAGCAGACCTTGCAACGGCTTGGACATGAGCGTCTCCGATTGATCCGGTGTGATCTTTGACAAGATAGAATATGAGGTTTACCTCATGTCTTAGAAGAATTGTCGTTTTTGCCTGGGTTGTCAACGTACACCGCACACCCTGTGGGGCAGCAATCCAGCCGATGACCACAAGACCTTCAGGAACCAGAGACCGCATGACATCGACCGCAACCCGAAGAAAACCACGCCAGGAACGTGCACGCGAGACCATGGAACGCCTTCTGGAGGGCGCAGCGAGGGTTCTCGAGCGCGATGGACTAGATGGTTTCTCGGTCGACAAGACCGCGGCCGAAGCCGGCATGGCCGTCGGCACCGCCTATCAATACTTCTCCGACAAGTACGACATTCTGCTCCAACTCCTGCAGTGCTGGTATGCCAGAACCGAGGGTCTTCACGACGATTCCATCGAAACGATCATCGACCGACGCGCCGAAATCTATTTCAGCGAACCCGGTGCCTCGCAGCTTCTGAATGCGGCCCGCTCCATTCCGCGACTGCATGCTTATGATCTGGAGGTCATGAACAAGGTCGTCCATGACCGTGCGACAGCTCTGGCTCAAGGTGACGATCCCACGCCAGAACAGATCGCCAGAGTACGCGTTCTCACGTTTGCCATCGACGCGGTGTTACGTGATGCAACAGACCGTCCGGAGGGAGAAGCCAAACTGATGGTGCAAAGTCTGAAAGACTGGGCGCGCGACCTGGGTGACTATCCCGCCGTCTGACCCCGGGTCACCATTCCACATCCAGCCCATCGACATCGGCGACCAGACCGATGCTTTCGATCGCTTCCTTGGCATGGCGTTCGTCGCCTGCACCGGTGTCACCTGCAATCGCGACCGCGCCCAACATCGTTCCGTCATGGTCACGCATGATGACGCCGCCCAAGGCACCCCAGAGCGGCAGGCCGACCGTGCTCTGGGCGACGCGCGAGGCGCTCTCGAACCATGTCGGTTTCTTCAGTGCCAGGTCCATGATGGCCCGGGTCGGCATACCGATCACGACACAGGATTTCGCCTTGGATTCGGCGATATCCATCAGCAACGGCGGAGCCCCGATCTCGCGTGTGACCATCAGCGCGTAACCGCTGGCATCAACCACCGCGACGGCAATCCTGATGGTTGGATGAACCCGATCACCGGCAAAGGCGTGGTCGACCATCTGGCGGACCATCTCATGGGTGAGTTCCATGGTTCCCTCCCCCTCAGACGACGCGCTTGGAGCCGTACCAGACTTCGTCGGAGCGCAGCAGGATGGCGCTTCGCCCGGGATACTTCGGATCCAGCCAGCGTTTCATGTCATCGAACACAGGCCCTTCCGTGTGATTCTCGATCCGCCCCTTGACCTGATAGGACTCACGTTCGGGCGCGATATAGAGCAACGAACCCGCACAACCGTTTTCGATGTTCGCCAGCGTCTTGCTCATCGAATTGTTGGCGATCACAAACCCTTCGTCGCCATAACGTTCGACACACAGTATCCAGACCGTGTCGGGGGCGCCGTTTGCGTCAACTGTGGTCAGCACCGTGCGGCGCTCGCGGTTTTCCCAGGCTTCAAGCGCCTCAGGTGTCAGGGTTCCCATGGATAATCCGGATGTTGGGGTTGTGTGGCTTGTTTGGCGTGACGGTCGCCAAGTCAGCGGGCGTCGGTGATGCTGCCCAGTTCGTCGAGATAAAACGGCTCGGCTGTGCCCTTTTCCACGTCGAACTTCCAGCGTTCGCCCTGGGCGATGAAGTTCCGGGCGTAGAGATGGAGATGCAGGAGCGGCTTGCCGTCCATCGCATTGACCTCATGGATCCCGTCTGGCTGCATCGTTGCGGCTTCGCCGGAAGCAACAATCACCTCGCCCATCTTCCTGATCGGCCCTTCGCCGGGATCGTCCGGGCCCCGGCGCAGATAGAGCTTGTGGCGCTCCCTGCCCTGAACGCCGGCAATGATGGCCCAGGCCGTGCCGTGATCATGGGGGGCATAATACTGATGGGGCGCACCTGAGTTGATGTAGAGCGCATATTCACCATCGTCATCTTCATGGATCAGGTACGAGCACTCCATGGCGTCGTCGTTCGGCAGTGGGAAATCCTCGAACGAGAAGAGGTCCTTGTGCATGGCCAGCTTGATCAGCGCGGCCTTGCCGACAGCCAGATTCTCCATCGACGGGCCACCATCCATGGCGGCACGAATGTCGCCCATCGCCATGCCGACAAGTTTGTTGCGTTCGTCCGTCCTGCTCGCTGCAGACATGCCCCGCCTCCGTTCGCACCTTCCAAGTATTCAGGTTGACGATGTTACAGCATGCTGGAAACAACACATACGACAACCAGCAACACCGATACGACACCCCTGCCGTGGCTATTTCGGCCAGGGCTTGGTGTCGTACTTCGCCATATCGAAGCGGGGCGAGGCATCGAGAAAATCGTGGCTATGGACGATCACCGCATCATCGCGCACCAGCACGATGGCATAGGCCGGTGGTTCGTGGCTGCCCGGCAGGGATTCGCGAACATCGAAATGCAGCGCCACCTGATGGGCCGTGGCGCGCAGGGTTGAAAATCCGATGCCCTGCCACGAGCCACTGACCGGTCGGTGGACATGACCAAAGAAGATGTGCCGGATGCGGTCACGATGGGGCAGCACGGTCTCGGCAAATGCCGCCTGATCCTGCAGGCCGATCTGATCCAGACGCGGTATGCCGACATCAAAGGGGGGATGATGCATCGCGATCATCACCTGCCCTTCCATCGCGGCAAGCTGGCGGCCAAGCCAGGCACAACGCCGCTCGCACAGGCGACCTGCCGCAATGCCGGGCTCGTTGGTATCGAGCAGAACCAGCGTTCCCACCGATGTCTCCACGACATCCTGGACGAAACCATCATCATCGACCGGACAAGCCGGAAACCGGGCACGGAAGTTCTTCCGGCTGTCGTGGTTCCCCAGAATCACCCGCCAGGGCATGACAAGCCGGTCAAGTTCTCCGGCGAACAGGTCATAGGCCTCCGCTTCGCCCAGGTCGGTCAAATCACCGGTGATCAGGCAAAGCTCAGCATCGCCATGACTGCGATTCACATCGTCGACAAAAGCAGCAAACCGCGCATCGGGATAAAGGCCATAGAGACTGCCGCCCGGCTGCACGAGATGGGGATCGGTAACGTGAATCAGTTTCATGGTCGCACCCGACTGGAAGGCCTTGGGGGTCTGAGGCATCATCGCGCGCACATCAGGTTCAGGAGAAGATGCCATGACGGTGACGATCTACCACAACCCGCGCTGCAGCAAATCACGCCAGACCCTGGCACTGCTCGAAGAACGCGGAGTCGCGCCCAAGATTGTGCATTACCTCGAAACTCCGCCCGATGCAGCTACGGTCGGGGCCCTGCTGGGCGCACTTGGTCTGGAGCCGCGTGGCCTCATGCGCAAGAAGGAAGAACCCTACAAGGCTCTTGGTCTGGGCGATGCAGGCAAGAGCCGTGACGATCTGATCGCCGCAATGGTTGCCCATCCCATTCTGATCGAGCGCCCGATCGTCGCAAACGGCGACAGGGTCGCACTGGGTCGCCCGCCCGAAGACGTGCTCGCTATCCTCTAGGGGTCGGTTCAAGCCCAGCGCCCCCATATCTGGTGATCAGGGTCACACCGGCCGCGATATCGTCGAATCCTTCGCCCATTCACGAAACATTCACGTTAACTTTCACGACTGATTCACGCTGCACCGTCATATCCATCCATCGAACGCGGCAATCCTGTCGCTAATGGATCGGGACCAGAACAATGTCTGCAGCAATCAAATTCGCAATGCACCAGAGCAACCAGCACCGTGCCTGGATCGCGGTTGTCCAGACACACGCCAACTCGTTCACCAACACCGTCCATGAGGCCTTCGAAGCCTGGGCCTGGGCACGGGCAAACCGCAACCGGCGAATCCTGGCCCGGCGCGCAGCCAATCTCGGCTCGCATCTGCGCAACGACCTGGGTCTGGCCCAGGGCGTCAACCTCGAGATCATTCCGGCCCCAACGGCTTCCGGCGGCACCACCGTGGGCGTTGTCGAAGATGCCCTGTCGCCGCACCACCTCTCGGTCCATGACTGGCCCGTCACAGGCACCAACGACAATGTCTCCTGGCGGCCCAAACGTTCCTGGCTGGCGCTGGCATGAACCGGGTCAAGTTCAGGGTCAGGGCGCGACCTTCCAGGCTGCAAGTTTCGCCTCCTCGATCGCCAGTCCCAGGCCCGGTTGGTTGGTCGGCGCGGCAAGGCCGTCTTCCAGCGTGAGATAAGGCTGCGACACGATCTCGCTCCTCCAGGGGAGCGGATCGTGTTCGTCTTCGAAGTAATCGCCGTGGGGCACGGCATAAAGCATCGCCATGGTCGCAGCCTGGCCGACTGCCGTGCTGTAATTCTTGCCGGTGACATGAAGGTGGCGCAGCCCGGCATAGGCCGCGATTTTGCGAAATTCCGTCAAGCCGCCGACCTGCACCACATCGGGCTGGGCAATCTGAATGGCGCCGGCATCCATCAGTCGGGCAAAGGTATCGGCGGTGGTCTCTGACTCGAATCCGGCAATCGGGATCCGCGTGCGACCGGCCAGTTCGACACAGCCATCGACATTTTCCGGCGCAACCGGCTCTTCGAACCAGCGCACCTCCAGGCGTTCCAGTTCCTCGGCATAACGCATCGCAACCCGCGGATTGAGTGCACAATTGGCATCGACCATCAGGTTGCGATCGCTCCCGATCGCCTCACGCGCCGCGCGGATCCGGGCGATATCCTGGTCGAAGCTCACCGTGTAGGGCCGCTCTTCGTGGTGATTGACCTGCGGAATGTTGCCGATCTTCATCTTGTAGCCGCGATAGCCCTTGGCACGCGCGTCCGCGATACGCCCGGCAAGTGCTTCGGGTGAGTCGAGGCGGCGGTAGTACCCCGACGAGCTGTAGGCCGTGACCGGACGGCCATAACCGCCCAGTAAACGCCATAGAGGCTGATCCGCCGCCTTGCCCAGGATGTCCCAGCAGGCAATGTCGATACCGCTGAGGCAGGCAATCACCATGCCCTTGCGCCCGTGCATGTAGGTGCCGTGAAAGACCTTGTCCCAGATGTGCTCGGGCCGGCGCGGATCCTCGCCAATCACCAGCGGCGCCAGTTCCTTTTCGATCACGGCAACGGTCGCCGCATGGGGCCCGCCCCAAAGCGCGGATTCACCCCAGCCGACGATATCGGGATCATCGGTCAGAACCTTGACCACCACCGCCTCGCGGTCCTGGTATTCACCCTTCGCGAACCCGATCGGATAGGGCATGCGCCAGGCAAGGCAGATCGTTTCGATACCGGTGATCTTCATGGGTGTGCGTGTCCAGCGGTGTGGCGATGCCGGCATGTTAGGCCGTCGCGGCACTTGTGACATCCCTGGAAACCCGCCACGGTCATCGCCGCATCAGGGCGGACACCGACCAACAGGGTGCGCACAAGGCAAAAAGGATGAGCGGCATGACACAAGGATGGCTCGAAGGGCGCACGGCGCTTGTCACCGGCGGTGCGACCGGCATGGGCCGGGCGATTTCCGAGTCTCTGTCGGGGGCAGGTGCCAGGGTCGCGATCGGCTCGCTGGCCAAAGGTGCAAATCTCAACAGCGCCGCCTATGCCCACCTGCCCGACGACGACGAGATTGGCAAAGCTGTCGCGGCGATCAAGGCGCAGGGAGGCGATGCCCGTGCCTTTCCGCTTGATCTGCGCGATGAACAATCCGTCGACGCCTTCCACCAGGCGACCGTGGAGGCCCTCGGTCCTGTCGACATCCTGATCAATGCCGCCGGGGTTTCGGCCCAGGCGCTGATCACCGATGACGATAGCGATGGGGTCTGGCAGACCGTGCTCGATATCAACCTCAACGGCCCCTACCGTACCATCCGCCGCTGTTTCCCCGGCATGATCGAGCGTGGCTGGGGCCGGATCGTCAACATCGCCTCGACAGCCGCCAATGTCGGTCACGAGCGCAACGCAGCCTATTGCGCCTCAAAACACGGCCTGCTCGGCCTGATGCGCTGTGTCGCGCTGGAGGGTGCGCCCCATGGCGTGACCTGCAATGCGATCAACCCGGGTTCGGTCGGCACCGGCATGATGAAACGCGGTTCAGAAATACGTGCTTCTCTTGGCCAGGGCGGTGACTGGGAAGAGAATTTCGGCCTGACGGCCCAGGCCATGCCGCAGGGCCGCTTGATCACCGTCGAAGAGATCGCCGCCACCGCCCTCTTCCTGTGTCGCGACGAAGCCCGCGGCATTACCATGGAAGACATCGATATCGCCGGTGGTGCCTTGTGGTAGGAGCATGCCCATGAAGATTTCAAAGATCGATGTCTCCCTCATCAGTGTGAAGTTCCTGGCCCCGATCCGCTGGTCGGGCGGAGCCAACGAGGACTGGACGCGGATCATCGTGGAGGTCCACACCGACGATGGCCTCATCGGGATTGGCGAGACGCTGGGCGGCAGTCCCACGGCGGCGCTGATCGAGGCTGAAATCGTGCCGATGTTCCTGGGCGAAAGCCCGTTCGACATCGAGAAGATGCTGGCCAAGGCAACCTTCGTGCCGCTCTATCACGGCAAGGCTGGGCTCTGCGCCATCGCGGCGCTCGAGGTCGCATGCTGGGACATCATGGGCAAGGCGACCGGCCAGCCCCTCCACAACCTGCTGGGCGGGCGGCTGCGCGACGAAGTGCCGTTTGCCGCCTATATCTACCACCGTAACGCCAACCGGGACGGCTGGGGTGAGATCGACAGCACCGAACAGGTCGTCGCCTATGCCCATGAGATGGTCGAGCGTTACGGCTTCGACACCGTGAAATACAAGGGCGGCGTGAAGACCGAAAAAGAAGAAGTTGCCAACATGCGCGCACTGCGCGAGGCGTTTCCCGATCTCAAGCTGCGATTTGACCCCCAGGCGGTCTACAGCGCGGCAACAGCGATACGCATGGGCAAGGAGTTCGAGCGGATCGGGCTGGAGTATTACGAGGATCCGGTCTGGGGCAACGTCGCCATGGCACGGGTTCGCGAAAAGGTAGACCTGCCCTTTGCGACCAACATGTGCGTGATTGATCTCGACAGCCTGGCCGAAGGTTACGAACTCAGAAGCGTCGACGTTATCCTGGGCGACATCTTCGAATGGGGTGGCATCGCCAACATCAAGAAACTCCAGGCGACCTGCGAGGTCTTCCAGCTCGGCCTCAACTTTCACTCGGCCGGTGAACTGGGGATCGGCCAGGCGGCCTATCTCCATATGGCCGCGGCCTGTCAGGCCCTCCCGTTCGCACTCGATACCCACATCACAGAGCTGGGCGGCGAGGTCATCAAGGACGGCGTCATCGCGCTGACCGATCACGGCACGATGAAGGTCCCGACAGGACCTGGTCTAGGCGTCGAGCTTGATCCCGACCGTTTTGCAGCGGCCAAGGAGGCTTATCAGAAGCTGGGCGACAAGAGCGTCTATGAGGAAGACACCGCACGGGCCGGTGTTATTCCTGTAAAATCAATGCTCTAGGGCGTCTCCGACATTGCTGATTTGGCATGGTTCAGCGCCCGTTCACGCAGCGAGATGTAAACACCGCTGGCGATAATGATCCCGATCCCGACCCAACTCCAATGATCCGGGAAATCGCCGAACACCGTGAAACCAATGATTGTTGCTGCGACAATTTCGAAGTACCCGAACGGCGCCAGCAACGAGGCCGACACATGGCTGTAGGCGCGGATCATCATGTAGTGGCCCGTGGCCGATACCGCGCCGATGGCGACCAGCAAACCCCAGGCAGCAAGGTCGGGTGTGCGCCATTCCAGCGCGACGACAAACGAAAGCACAACGGCAGCGATCAGACCCTGGATGAAGATCGCCATCATCGGCTCGGCGCTGAGCGCCACGCGCCGGGTCAGGACGATATAGAAGGCAAACGCGACACTGCCTGTCAGGGAGAGGATTGCACCAACATCAAAGGTGCCGAAGTCCGGTTTGATGATGAAAAGCGTGCCCGAGAACCCGACGATACAGGCTGTCCAGCGCCGCCATCCCGTGGTTTCGCCCAACAACCAGGGCGCCATCGCGGTGACCAGAAAGGGATAGGCAAAGAAGATCGCAATCGCATCGGCCAGCGGCATGCGCGCGAATGCCATGAACACCAGAAAGGTCGAGGTCGCATGGAGCAGGCTTCGAGCGACCTGGGCCACTGCATCGGGTGGGCGCAACAATCCCTTTCCGTGACGTCTCCACGCAAGCGGAAAGGTCAGCAGGGTCTGAAAGACATAACGTGCCCAGACGATCTGCAACACGGAATAGCCGATACCCGAGAGATACTTCGCCATGCCGTCGACCCCCGAAAGGATCGTGACCGCCGGCAGGAGCAGCAGCAGAGCCGCACCGAGTGCGTTTCGTTTCGAGAGCACCCCAAACGCCCCGGTCAGCCCCGCGCCAGCGTCTTGCGGGCGAAGTCGAGCAGGCTGATCACCGCATAGGCGCGCAGCCGGCGGTGGTCGCCCGGCAGAGCCACCGTGGTCGCGTGCTCCGCATTTTCTGCGACGATACCCAGAAAGACCGTGCCAGAGGGCACATCCTCATCGTGCAAGGGGCTGACGGCAGCAATACCCAGGTCGCAGCCAAATCGATTCTGGGCCTTGGCAGCGGCGGCCACGGCACGCATCTCGCCATCACCCTGCCCGGTAACTTCGCCGGCCACGATCGCTCCCTGGAAGACCTTCAGATCGGGATCAACCGCCGTCATGCGCGAGGCCATGACGCCGCCGGTCAGGCTCTCGTGCGCAGCCAGCCGCCAGCCGCGCGCCCTGACCAGATCGAGCACAACCGATTCCATCGTGGCATCGTCCACGGCAAAGAGATGATCGCCGACAATGCCGCGCACCAGCGACTCTTCAGCATCCATAATCGCGATCGCCGAAGCCTCATCATCGGTCTTGGCGGTGACACGCACCTTGATCCCCTCGATGCCGCTGGCCTGGAATGCCAGGGTCGGGTTGCCGATGCGATCGAGTTCCTGCAGCCGGTCATCGAGCATTTCCGCCAGCCCGGATTCGCTCAGTCCCCAGGTCTTGAGGACACGGCTGCGGATGACGGCGGCCGCACCACGGCGATGCTGGAGATCGGGCAGGATCGTTCCCAGCATCATTTCCTTCATCTCGTAAGGCACGCCCGGCACGGCATAGATCACCTTGTCGCCCACGGGGCAGGCCATACCCGGTGCGGTGCCGGGCATCTGGGCAATCACGCTGGCGCCTGCGGGGATGTCGGCCTGACGGCGGTTGTTGTCGGACATCTCACGCTCACGTTCGTCGAACATGGCCTTGATCGTGGCCACGATCACCTCGTCGCGCACCAGTTCCACACCCATGATCCTGGCAAGCACATCACGCGTGATGTCATCCTGGGTCGGGCCCAGCCCGCCACAGCAGATCACCGCATCGCTGCGCTCGAGCGCCTGGCGTATACAGGCCTCCATGCGTTCGAAGTTATCGCCCACCTTGGTCTGGAAGAGCGAATCGATGCCGGCAAGTGCGAGTTGCTCGCCAATCCAGGATGAATTCGAATCAACAATCTGGCCGAGCAGCAGCTCGGTCCCGATGGCCACAACCTCACAACGCATGACATTCTCCGCAGAACCTGGGTACGCCCCTATGACACAGCAGCAGAATGGTGCAAGCCACAGAGTTGGCGTTAGTGTCGATCAGCCCAGTGGGAGGAATCCATGTCGGCCATGAGCAGTACCCCTCTGCACCCTGATTTCGGTGCCCAGATCACGGGCATCGACCTGTCACGCCCCCTGACCGCGGAACAACACACGGCGGTGCGTGACGCGATTGACCGTTTTTCCTTCCTGGTCTTTCCCGATCAGCGTCTGTGCGATGAAAGCCAGCTTGCCTTCACCCGCCAGCTGGGCGAGCCCGAGGTCGAGCACGTCAAATTCGGACGCTCCGGGGTGGTGGATTTTTTCGGCACGATCGGAAACATAGGCAAAGACGGAACGCAGCAAGGCAACGACCACAAGGAAACCAGGTTCGGTAGCGGCAACCACATGTGGCACTCCGACTCATCGTTTCGCCAGGTACCGACCATGGTCACGATCACCTATGCCCATGAAGTTCCCGACGAAGGCGGCCAGACCGAGTTTGTCAGTTGCCGTGCGGCCTATGCCGGCCTGCCTGATGCCATGAAGGCCGAAATGGATGGCCTCGTCGCCATCCACGACTACGTCTTTTCGCGCAGCAAGGTCGCACCGGTCGATCCTTCTCATGCGGCTTCGCTGCCGCCGGTCGAGCAGCGCCTGGTACGGACCAACCCATCAACCGGGGCCAGGAACTATTTTGTCGGTTCCCACGCACGATCAATTGTCGGCTGGGACGAAGCAGCAAGCCGCAACCTGATCGAGGACCTGATGGCCCGTGCGACCCGTGAGCAGAACATCCTCAGCCACACATGGAGGCCCGGTGATCTGGTTATCTGGGACAACCGCTGTCTGCTCCACCGCGGCCGCCCCTATGACGCCGACCGCTACCGCCGTTACATACGCCAGAACCGCGTCTGTGGTGTCGGCCCGACACTGGAAGAATAACCAGGCCCCCTCACCCTCCCACGGCTGACGCCGTGGATCCCTCCCTCTCCCCGCTGGGGCGAGGGTAAACCGTACACTTACCCTCTACCGCTTGCGGGAGAGGGAGGGACCCGCAGTCGAAGACTGTGGGAGGGTGAGGGTCTTGTTACTCGTCTGATTCGCTTCAGACTGCCGCGGCCTGTTCGCGCAGGACGGATTTCTGGATCTTGCCGGTCGACGTCTTGGGCAGGTCGGTGAAGACGACGTAGCGCGGGCATTTGAAACCGGCGAGGTTCTCCCGGCAAAACGCGATGATCTCCTTGTCAGTGGCTTCGGCACCGGGCCGCAGCGTGACAAAGGCGCAGGGCGTTTCGCCCCATTTCTCATCGGGTTTGGCGACCACGGCCGCCTCTACCACGGCTGGATGGCGGTAAAGCACCCCTTCGATCTCGATCGTCGAGATGTTCTCGCCGCCCGAGATGATGATGTCCTTGCTGCGATCCTTGATCTGGATGTAACCGTCGGGGTGCATGACCGCGAGGTCACCGGAATGGAACCAGCCGCCTTCAAAGGCCTTTCGGGTGGTTTCCTCGTTCTTGAGATAACCCAACATCGTGATGTTCCCGCGCATCATGATCTCACCCATGGTTTCACCGTCTGAAGGCACCGGAACCATGGTTTCGGGATCAGCGACCATCAGGCCTTCCTGCACGAC
>JABIUG010000370.1 GCA_018700655.1 Rhodospirillaceae bacterium
AGGGTGCCGCGCGGGCGCTCCAGGCTGTAACCCCATTCGACATTGGCGATCGTCAGAAAAGTTGGTGGCATCGGGGCATCGTCGGCGGCGAGATAACAGTCCCAGGAGGCATGCACCGCCTTGGCGAACTTACGCACGGCGCCAAGCTCGACGGGGAAGGTGAAGTCGGGTCCAAACTGTCCGATCAGGTCGGGATCGATCATGGCTGTTTTTCCTCTGCTTTGCCCAGCACAACAAGGGCATCGACCGCGATGACGCTGTCGTCACTGCGCACCAGAACGGGATTGATATCAAGCTCGTGAATCCGGTCGGCCCGGGTCAGTGCGAACCGTTCTACCGCCCGGACTGCGGCGATCAGGTTCTGCACCGCTTCCGGTGTCAGACCAAGGTCGAGGCGATCGACGATGCCCGCAAGTTCGCGCTCGCTTGCCGGCAAGAGCGCCAGGCCATAGTTGCGCGCCTCTTCGACATCAACGCCGCCGGCGCCGATCACCAGCGCGAGACCCAGTTCGGGGTGGCGTTTGAGTCCGACGATGACCTCGGCCACGGCATCACCGGTCATCGGTTCGATCAGGACACGCTCCAGGCCGTGGCCGGGGACATGGCGTTCCAGATCGGCGCGCATTCCGGCAACGGCCTCTTCAACCATGGCAGGATTGTTCAGCCCGAGACGGACGCCGCCCAGCTTGCTCTTGTGCAGGAGTTCGGTGCTCAAGACCTTCATCACCACGGGAAAGCCGATCCGCTCGGCTGCCTCTACCGCTTCGGTTGCCGGGCCGTGCCAGCCGTCGGGAACGGGCAGACCGTAGCCAGCCATCAGGGCCTTGCCCTCTGCCTCATCCAGCGCCTCGAACGAAACCGGCGGCTTGGTCGCCATGGTCGGTGTGCCGTTTGTCGCAATCGCCGCCCGTTCGGCGCCATAACCTGCTGCTGCACCCAATGCATCGAGGGTTTCGGAAAAACCGGTCAGCGGTGCGACGCCGCCGGCCAGAAGTTTCTCGCGGATATGGGGTTCCAGACCTTCGGGGATCAGTGGCGAGATCACGACCGGGATCTCAATGCGTTGACGCAGCTCGATTACGGCATCGATCGTTGGCAACCAGGGCAGGTCGCCGCCGGTTCCCTTGCGCGGGATATCGAGCATGAACACGAAGGTGTCGGTGATCCCCTCGCAGGCGATCTCCAGGCACTCGGCGATGGATTCGGGATCATCGAGCGAGACCCTGGTTTCGGTGCGCCACGGCAGGTTGACGTCGAACGGATTCGAGATCGTGACGTAGTACGGCAGTGTCGGTTTCAGCGTTTCGATCGTCGCGTCCGGGATCGGCTGAAGTTCCAGACCGCGTTGGGGTGCCTGCTCGGCGAGCAGGGTTCCGGCCGCGCCCGAATAGGTCGCAACGAAGATGCGGTTGCCGCGCGGAACACCGCACACCGCCAGCAGTTTGGTCGCCTCGACCAGTTGTTTGGGCGAATCGACCTGGATCAGGCAAAACCGCCGGATCAGCGCGTCCCAGAAATCGTTGGGCACGGCCAGATTTCCGGTATGACTCAACGAACGCTCTGCCGAAGCCACGGTGCCACCACCGCGCAACAGAACGACGGGGACCTCCTGCTCCATCGCCTTAGCAAGTGCGGCAGAAAGGGCCGGTCCGTCTGGCAGGCCTTCGGCATAGATGCCAATGGCGCGTACCCGGGGATCGTCGAGCACGGCATCGAGAATATCGGCGCTGTCGATCACCGCCTGGTTGCCGACACTGGCGGCATAACCCAGGGGAAATGCTCGTTCGGCGCTCAAAACGCCATAAAGGAACGCCCCGCTTTGGGAGATCAGGGCAACGCCGTTGTCGTCGATCGGTTGTGAGGGTGTGTATTCGCCCCACATCGCGCAGTTATCGAAGGCATTGATCAGGCCCATGCAGTTTGGCCCGATCAGCGCCATCTCGCCGGCTGCCCGGGCCAGTGCGTTCTGCGCTTCCATGCCCTCGCCACCGGTTTCGCCGTATCCGGTGGCATGGCAGATCACGCCACCAGCGCCGCGTTTGGCCAGGGCTTGCACGGCTTCCAGGGTGAGCTGGTTCGACATGGCGACAAAGGCGGCATCGGGCGCATCATCGAGGTCGTCGGCGGTAGGGACGCAGTGTAGGCCTGCAAGCGTCTCGTAACGCGGGTTGATGATCGACATGCGTCCGGCATAACCGTTGTCGCGGCACAGCCCGACGACACGCTCGAGATGGCTGCCGCCGACAAAGGCGATGTGCTCGGGCTTCATCAGGCGACGCAGATTGGCGCGGCGTTGCTGCCGCAATGTATTGGTCATGATGCTGCTTCCTCCAGCAGGCAGTCATGGACAGCCTTCAGGCCGGGGTCGCGCAGCGCCCCCCGTGGATAGATCAGGTAGTAGGCGCGCTGCGACGATACGGCCAGTTCGAACGGCCGGACCAGGCGGCCTGCGGTCAGATCGTCTTGGACAAAGGGCAAATGGCCCAGGGCGACACCCTGTCCGGCGATCGCCGATTGCAGCAGCACGTTGGAATCCTCAATCACGGTGCCATGCCGGATCTGGGGGGCGGTGTGACCTGACGCCTGGAACCAGTCGACCCACGACTGATGATCCCGTTGATGCAACAGGCGCATGGCGAGCAGATCTTCAGGTGACTCGAAGGGACCATGTTTTGCCATCAGGTCGGGGCTCATGACCGGGGTCGCGCTGATCGCCAGCAGGTGGTGAGATGCGACGCTGTCCCAGTCGCCGAACCCCCAGGCGATGCCCAGATCGATGTCGGATGTGCGGAAATCGACCGCCAGCGAGGTGTGATGCAGGCGAAGATCGATATCGGGAAAACGTGACCAGAAGACCGGAAGCCGGGGCGAAAGCCAGCGCGCGCGACCAGTGGGCCCATGCCGACGGTGACCGTTGTGCGGTTCTCGCCGTTGCGGCAACGCGCGACGGCATCAAGAATTGTGCCGAACGCATTGTGGCAGGCGTCGAACAGAACACGCCCGCTGTCGGTCAGCCGGACTTCCCGGGTCGTGCTGGTAAAGAGGCTGCGGCCCAGTTCCTGCTCCAGCAGCTTGATCTGATGGCTGACCGCTGCCGGCGTCACGAACAATTCCTCGGCCGCACGTTTGAAGCTCTCATGGCGAGCTGCCGCCTCGAAGGCGCGAAGGGCAATGGGGGAGGGCAGTCGTGATGGGTTGGACATACGCCGACATGAATTCAGTTTGACAATGGATGCACGAAATCACGGTTGAATGCGGGCCGCAATTGGGCGCAGGCTGATTCGTGGTCAAATGATGCTTGTCTGAACCCCGGGGACATGATGCAGAACACCGTCGAACAGGAAACCCGCTGCGACCTTGCGGCTGCCCATCGCCTGGCCGTCCGCGACGGCCTCAACGAAGGTGTCTGGAACCATTTTTCCGTGGTTTCGCCGGACGATCCCGATGTCATGCTGATCACGCCGGGTTACACCCACTGGAGTCTGGTGAACGCCAGCAATGTTTCAGCGATCGGGTCCGACGGCATGCCGGTTGAAGAGGGCGGGACCGAGCCGACGGTTGCCGGCTTCATCATCCATGCGCCGGTCCACCAGGCGATTC
>JABIUG010000045.1 GCA_018700655.1 Rhodospirillaceae bacterium
ATCTGCTCAGCTCCCCCGGCCCGTTCGATCGATCGTCGCCCGACTGCCGGACCGAGGCAACCGGCCGATGGGATACTTGCGAAGGCTACGCCAATCTCGGATGCTCCCTGAAGAGAACATGATGCAAACCGCAACGGAGCCGGCGTGAGCAATACGATGAAGCAGGAGGCCGAAGTCGCCCGATGGGTGGCGCCGGTGTTCGCCTGGCCGACCCTGGTGTTTACGCTTGCCGTGCTGGCGGGGCTGGTGGCGGCGACCTGGCTGGGCGCCGAACGCATCATCCCGCTGTGGCTGGCAGGCGTCATGAACGGTGTCCTGTTATACGCGATCTATACGCCCCTCCATGACGCCAGCCACAATGCCATCATCCCCCGGCGCAAGAACTGGCTGTGGGTCAACGCAGCCATTGGCATGGCCAGCGCCGCGCCGATCTTCATGTTCCATCACCACCACAAGAAATCCCACATCCAGCATCATGTGCTGACCAGTACAGTCGAGGACCCGGACCAGTACGGCTTCGTCGGCTTCTGGTCGGCCTTCCTGGTGAAGGTCCCGCTGACCATGCTGCACTACCTGAGCCCGCTGAGCCTGTGGCGTGAGTGTCACCGCTTCAGGATGCCGCGCAGCGAGATCATCCTCACCATGAGCCTCTATTGTGTCTACGTCGCGGTGATCGCGGCCGTGCTGGCGATGGGCTACTGGCTGGAGTTCCTCGCCCTGTGGCTGGTGCCCTGGTTCCTGGGCCACCACTTCACGCTGATGACCTTCGGCTGGGCACCCCACCAGGTCGATCAGGAGCAGGGCCGTTACCGCGACACGCGGATTGCACTGTTCCCCGGCGGCGACATCCTGCTCCTGTGGCAGAACCTGCATCTCGTCCACCACATGCTGCCCATGGTGCCGTTCTACAACTATCGCAAGCTCTTCACCGAGATCCGTCCCCACCTCGAAGCCCACAACGCGCGCATCGAAGGCCTTGTCCCAGGCAGCCCACCGCGGGGTTGATTCCCGCCAGATTGAGAGACGTTACGGCCATGAAAATCACCGATTACGAAGCCGGACTTGCCGCAACGGTCGGCGCCAGCGAGCTGGCCTTTGGCATGGCGGAATATGAAACACGCCTTGCCGCCACCAGACAGGCCATGGGCGCCGCGGGGCTCGACACGCTGCTGGTCAGCCATATCTGCGATCTCAACTACCTCACCGGCTACGACACGCTGGGCGCCGAGATCTATGCCAGCCTGATCCTGCCGCGCGAGGGTGACCCGATCCTGCACACCATGACCGTGGAGATCCCCGCGGCGGTGACGACAACCTGGGTCACCGACCGGGTCTTTGCCAACTGGTACGATCCCGGAGGGATCGACGAACAGCTCTGCGCCCTGATCAAGGCACGTGGCCTCGATCGCGGGCGAATCGGCATCCAGCCCAAGCGCCTTGGCATGCGTGCCGATATGCCTGCCGCGCTGGCCCATCATCTGGGCGATGCAACCCTGATTGAAGCCAGCGATCTCATCGCCGAACTGCGCCTGATTAAATCAGCCGACGAGATCGCCTGCCTGCGCCGTGCGGCAAAGATCACCGCTGACGGCATCACGGCTTCGCTCGCCGCGATCAGGCCGGGCGCACTAGACAACGATATCTGCCGTGCCGGTTATGACGCCATGATCGGGGCCGGCGCCGACTTCCTTTCGATCCAGCCGATTGTCACCAGCGGCAAACGGGCCGGCAGCGGCCACCAGATGCACCGGCGCCAGGAAATTGCGCCCGGCGACACCGTCTTCATGGAATATGGCGGCTGCTACAAACGCTACACCTCACCGATGATGCGCTGCGCCGTTCTGGGCGAGCCCGACGACGAGATGCGCGGGCTCGAAGCCTGCGTTGATGCCACGGTCGAAGCGATCATCGCTGCCGCGCGTCCGGGCCGGATCGGCCATGATATTGCGACCGAAGCATCAAAAACCCATGCACCGATCGACGATCTGGTTTATTTTTCAGGGGCTTATGCTTACACCATCGGAGTCGGTTACCCGCCAACCTGGGCCGAGACGATCGGCTTCATCAGCTTCGGCAGCACGCTGGAGCTGAAACCCGGCATGGCCTTCCACCTGCCGATCGCCATGCGTGTCCCCGGCCGTTATGGCGTCAGCCTGAGCGAAAGCATCGTGATCACCGACACCGGCTGCGAGGTCCTGACCAACCTGCCGCGCAAGCTCACAGTGCTGGAAGGATAGGCACGCCACCTAACCCGTCATCACCCTACTTGATGGGGCGATGACGGTGGTTGAGAAGTGGTAGAGTTCTAGAACTCCACCCCGGCGCGCCAGGTTTTCCAGCGCAGGTAGGCGTTCGCGCCCAGTGAGGCGAAGGGTTCTGCTGGCAGGCGTTCGGGCTCCTCGAAAGCCAGCATGTCGGCGACCATGGGATGGTTGCCGCCCCCGGCAAGTTCGGCCGCAAGCATGCCCGATAGCGTCCCCTTGGCAATGCCGACACCATTCTGGCAGCAGGCGCTGAAAAGACCGGGCTTCTGCTCACCGAACGCCGGAACACCGTTTCTCGAGAGGCACAACCGACCACCCCAGCGATGTTCCATCGTGACGTCGGCAAGCATTGGGAACCTTGCGGCAAAGCTGCGGTCGTGGCCGCGCGCGACCGTTGCCATGCGCCGCTGGCCGACTTCCATCGAAGCATCATAGGTAAAGCGGTTGCGGATCAGGATGCGGTCACCGCCGGTACCGCTGATCCGGCGCACCGTGGTGCCCTGGGCATGGGACGGCGTTGCGCCCCAACGCGGCTCGCCACCCAGCGTCCGGACCTCACTATCGCTCAGCGCCCGGGTGAGTGATGCATAGGTGAAGATATGCATCAGGCGACGCTCGAACAGGCCGAAGCTGTTGGCATGGCCATTGACCGTCAGCACCACGCGCGGCGCGGTGACGGAGCCCTGTGGCGTCGTCGCGCGCCAGTCGGGACCCAGCCGTTCCAGCCCGGTGACCGGGCTTTCCTCAAACAACTCGACACCGCCACGCACAAGGCCATCGGCCATGCCACGCACGAACAGGGCTGGCTGGATCATCACGGTGCCGGGCGCAAAGATACCGCCGCAGAAGAATTCACTGCCGGTGATGTTGCGCATGGCATCGGCATCAAGCAGCCGGTGGTCTTCACCCAGACGCCCAAGGTGTGCAGCAAAGCTCTCGTTCTGGCGCTGGCCCTGCTCGGTCGTTGCAGCGTTGATCTTGCCTGCAGGATCGAAGGCTTCGCGCGGCAGGCCGTGTTCCTCGACCGCCTCACGGGCAAAACCGATCGCCGCCCGGTTCATCGCAATCTGGCGTTGGTCCTTCTCCAGGCCACCGGCATAGCCTTCCGCAGAGATGTCATGGGGCAGATCGATCATGAACCCGGCATTACGTCCGGCAGGGCCGGTGCCGACCCTGACGGCATCCAGCAGCACGATACGTTCGCTTGCGCGAAGCTGTGACAACCGTCGCGCTGCCGCCAGCCCGGCAAACCCGGCGCCGATCACCAGCCAGTCGGCCGTGATGTTCTCCTCACACACACGGGGCGGCGGCGGGGCTTCCAACAGCGCGTTCCAGCCGCTGAGGCCAGGATCGCGCGGCAGGCGTTTGACCTTGATCGCGTTATCCATCAGCGCACGAGCGCGATGCGCCGGTAACCCAACGCCTCTGCAAGGTGAGAGCGTCCGACGTGCTCAGCACCGGCAAGATCGGCAATCGTTCGGGCGACCTTCTGGACGCGATGCCAGCCACGCGCGGAGAGCTTGAGCCGTTCGGCGGCCTGGGTCAGCAGGGCATGGCCGTCGGCATCCAGACCAGCGACCGATTCCAGCAGCTCACCTTCCGCGCGGGCATTGACGTGGACGCCGGGATGCCCGGCATAACGCTCGGTCTGGATCGCGCGGGCGACTTCAACCCGTGCGGCGACAGCGGCAGAACCCTCGGCCGGAGGCGGCAGGGCGAGATCAGCGGCGGCGACCTCGGGCACGTCGACGTGAAGATCGATGCGGTCGAACATCGGACCCGAGACCCGCACCTGATAATCTGCAGCGCAGCGCGGCGCACGCGTGCAGGCACGCGCGGGATCGGCAAGACAGGCGCCCAGGCAACGATACAGTTACCGGCTCCGAGCGAGGGAACGACCTTGCCGGCCGGGAGCTACGTTCTGGTTCTGGATGCGATCGATGAGCAGAGCTGGCAAGGCACAGGCACACTGGCTAAGTAACCCAGGCTGTGGCCAAGCGCACCGGCTTGACCACAGCCTGGGCGACATACTCAGCCCAGCCAGACGTATTTGGCAACGAAAAGGGCTGCCAGGATCAGCACGGCGGGTTTGGCTTCGCCGAAGCGGCCCGAGAGCAGCTTGATTGCGGCATAGCTGATGAACCCGAGCGCCAGGCCATCGGTGATTGAAAAGGTGAACGGCATCGCCATCGCCAGCACGACCGCCGGGACATATTCCGTGACGTCTTCCCAATCGACCTCGGTGATCCCCTGGGTCATCAGACAGGCGACAAAGAGCAGCGCCGGAGCCGTGGCGTAGCCGGGTACGGTGTTGGCCAGGGGCGACAGGAAAAGCGCCAGCAGGAACAGGATTGCCACCACGACGGCGGTCAGTCCGGTGCGGCCTCCGGCACGCACGCCCGCAGCACTTTCAATGTAGCAGGTAACCGGCGAGGTACCCGCTGCCGCACCGATCACGGTGGCGGTGGAATCGGCGACCAGGGCGCGTTTCAAACGGGGCAGCTTGCCGTCCTTGTCGAGTAGTCCGGCGCGATGGGCGACGCCGACAAGGGTGCCGGTCGTGTCGAACAGATCAGTGAACAGGAAGGCAAAGATGATGCCGACCAGCGCCAGATCAAGCGCACCGCCGATATCAAGCTGGAACATCACCGTGCCGGGATCAGGCGGAGCAGACGCCACGCCCTGGAACTCGCTGACCCCGAGAACAATGCCCGCCACGGTCGTGACCAGAATGCCCAGGATGATGGCGCCTGGAATCTTCAGGGCATCAAGCGCGGCAATCAGGATGAAGCCGATTACCGCCAGGATCACGGTCCACTGGGTGATGTCGCCCAGACCAACCAGGGTTGCCGGATTATCGACCACCAGGCCGGCATTTTTCATCGCGATGATGCCGAGGAAAAGACCGATGCCCGCACCGGTCGCCATCTTCAGCGAGCGCGGAATCGCGTTGATGATCCACTCGCGAATGGGAAGCACGGAGATGATGACGAAGAGCACGCCCGAGATAAACACCATGCCCAGCGCGATCTGCCAGGAATGGCCCATGCCGAGCACGACGCCATAAGTGAAGAAGGCATTGAGCCCCATGCCCGGCGCCATCGCGATGGGGTAGTTGGCCCAGAAACCCATGATCGCCGTGCCGATCGCTGCCGCCAGGCAGGTCGCGACAAAGACGCCGCCGAAGTCCATGCCGGCATCCGACAGGATCAGCGGATTGACGAAAATGATGTAGGCCATCGTCAGGAAGGTCGTCACGCCGGCTATCACCTCGCGGCGCACCGTCGTTCCGTTTTCTTCCAGCTTGAAATAGTTGTTCAACATCCCCGTACACCCCCGTGTATTGGAGCGAACCTCGCCCCAACTCCATACTTCGGATCGTAGATTATCAGCGCCTGCAGAGCCTGGCTCCCCCGCCCGATCGGTCGCTGTTGATAACTCGTCTGAAGGCCATGGCTTGACCTCAGGGTTCAAGCTCCCGATATTCGGGGCAGCCAACTGGCACTTGGCATTCTCTCAAGGGCCCAGCGCCTGCCGCATTCACGGCAGCGCAAGCAGGACAGGAGGGAAAACTATGCTCCCCATGATTGATATCTCCCCGCTCGCGAACGGCGACCTTGATGCACGTCGCGACGTCGCACGCCAGATCGGCGAAACATGCGAGACCGTGGGTTTTCTTTATGTCGCGGGCCACGGCATCGATCAGGCCGTGATCGACCACGCAGGCGACGCGACGGAACGTTTCTTTGCGCTTCCCGCGGCACAGAAGACAGCGATCGCGCGCCGGGAGGGCACCATGCGGGGCTACATCCCGCCCATGCCGTTTGCAGCCAACACACACGGTGCCCCGCCCACGACCTATGAGGGGTTCAATCTGGGTGCCGATGCTCCTTTGGACGATCCTGAAGTCGCCGCGACCGGCGGACTCTACGGCGCCAATGTCTGGCCCGACGAACCGGCCGACTTTCGTACTGCCATCGAGGCCTACTGGCGCGCCGTCGATCGTGTGTCGCAACGTTTGCTGGGGGCGTGTGCCCTGGCATTGGGTCAGGACGAGAACTGCCTGATGAAGATGTTCGCAAAACAACTCAGCAATATCACGCTGTTGCATTATCACGCCCGGCCCGACCTGATCGACGCACCGGTGGACGACACAACAGCGCACCGCGACACCAACGCCATCACCGTGCTGCTGCCCAGCCCGGTCGGTGGTCTGCAGGTCCAGGGTTTGAATGGGCTCTACCGCGAGGTTGCGCCAGAACCCGGCTGCTTCGTCGTCAACATCGGCAACATGATGGAATGCTGGTCGGGCGGGCGCTTCCGCTCGACCATGCACCGGGTCCATCCGCCGCGGCACCTGGAGCGTTATGCGATAGGATTCTTTGCCGTGCCCGACTTCAACACCGTGGTCGAACCCCTGCCCGGCCTTGCCGTCACCGGCACGCCCGAAGACATGGCGTCACGCCATGCCGGTGACGACCTGACAGGCTTTGTCCGGCATTTCGATCAGCAGGTGCGGGATGTGAACTCCCCCGCCTGAGCCCCCCAAAGGTGTCATCCCGGAAACCGCAACGCGGTTATCCGGGGCCTCGAGAAGCCTTCGCCAACCTCTCGAGATTCCGGCTCTCGCGAGGCTCGGCCGGGATGACACGCAGATATGGGAAGGGCTACGAACCCCAAGCCGCGATCAGGTCGGCGGCTTTTTCGCCGATCATGATCGTGGTGAGATTGGTGTTACCGCAGACGATCGAGGGCATGATCGAGGCATCAGCGACATAGAGGCCATCGACCCCGATCACCCTGGTCATGGGGTCGACCACAGCCTGGGGATCATCGGGCGCACCCATGCGGCAGGTGCCGACGCCGTGCCAGCCGCTGAAGGTGTTTTCGCGGATCCAGGCCTCCAGCGAATGATCGTCGGACAGGATGCCATCAAGCGATTCGGGATGGATCAAACGGTCGTGCGCGAAACGCCGTGTCGCTGCCGAAGCGTCCAGAAGCGTCGCCTCGACCTTGGTCTGCCACCAGGTCTTGAACGACTTCTTGGCCATGTCGCGCGCCTTGTCGCCATAGGCCCGGTTCACGGTGAGCAGCACCGTTCC
>JABIUG010000046.1 GCA_018700655.1 Rhodospirillaceae bacterium
CCGACGCCCCTTCGAGCAGCGCCTTCTTCCACTGATGAATCATCGTCGGGTGTACACCAAACCGGCTCGCCAGCTCGGCAACCGTTTGCTCACCCTTCAGGGCCTCAAGCGCAACCCGCGCTTTGAACTCAGGCTTGTGCTGCTTGCGTTTCGTCATCGCTGATCTCCTCTCATCAAAGACCAGCAGATACCCAATTTGTAGCTTACGTCACTGTCCGATATCCGGGGAGTAGCTCAGATGTTCCGATGCGAACCGACGAGACCCCACACCATCCGAATTTAAAGGGGGGATGTAATGGGGGATCAATTAATATTGAAGTCAATTTCATCCAACTAAAACAAATATTTGACCTAAATAAATGGCGGACGGGGTGGGATTCGAACCCACGAACGAGTTACCCCGTTGCTAGTTTTCAAGACTAGTGCCTTCAACCGCTCGGCCACCCGTCCGTCGCGCGTTTGATACTTGTTTGCCGGGCAGGGAGCAATCGTGTCATTCCTGCATCCAGGCAAAAAGGAAGCGGCTGATGATCTACGAAGTGCGCGACTACCATATCCGGCCCGATCTGTTTGAGGCCTACAAGGTCTGGGGCGCGATCGCGGTGCCGGTGCTGCGGGAGCTCTTTGATGTCGTCGGGTTCTGGTTCGATGACGCCGGACTTGAGCCCGAAATCAAGGGGTCGGACCCAATCAACGCTGCCATCGGCTTGGCAAACGTCACCTGGATCATCCGTTGGCGCGACAAGGCAACCCGTGACGTCGAACTCGAGAAAGCATTCCAGAGCGATGCATGGAAGGCGGTCTGGGCACAACATCCAGACCCCGGCGGTTATCTCCAGTCATCCTCGCGTTTCATGTCGGCGATATAGAACCGGTCGCGTTCAGATCGGGTCAGGCAGTCAAAGTCTTCCATGCATCCCAGTCTGCAACCCGTTCGGCGATCATGGCGTAGCCGTCATCGCCGGGATGCACCTTGTCGCCCGCGACCAGTGCGGCCTGGTAACGCGCGCTGGTGAGAAACTCCCCAAACAGGCGCAGATAGGGAATGTCGAGTTCCTCGGCAATCCCGGAATAGGCTGCGTCATAGCGTGCGATGTCGTCGTTGCGCATGTCCCAGTTGCCCGATGCGGTGTGCATGGGATTGACGGTCTCATCGAGCGGAGTGGGGCCGATCCAGAGCACATCGCTCTGGTCACGAGCAGCCTGCATCATCGAACGGGCGGTTTTGACGGAGGTCTCGAAATCGACCTGACACGTGCCACCGGTCGGTTTTGCGGCGTCGTTGAAGCCGAACGCAAAGACCAGAAGGCCTGTCTCTTCCCGCCCGCGGGCCAGAACCTCGGCTTGCCAGCGCGAAGCAATCTGCACAGAAGTGTCGCCGTTGACCCCAAGATTGTAGCCGGTGACATACGCACCGCCGCGTGTCACGAGCCCCCTGGCGAGGCGTCCGGGCCAGCTCAGTCCCAGGCTGTCGTTGCCGCCGACGGTGATGCTGTCGCCGAAGAACAGAATTTGATCATGGATCATGTCAGGGGCTCCGAATTCCGTCGTCCTGCCTACCGTTTTTGTTCGGGCGGGGCTAGATTGCCGGCAACAAAGGAGCGGGAAACATCATGAGCACGCAGTATACGGATCGGGTCATCAACGGCATGCAGTCGCTTTACGGCGAGGGTTTCCTGTCACCCGGCGGGCCCGACGAGATGGCGGTCTTTCTCGAAGGTATCGACCTTTCGGGGTGTCATGTCCTCGATCTGGGCTGTGGCATCGGCGGTGCTTCGATCATGTTGGCCGATACCTATGGTGCAAGCCATGTCACGGGTGTCGATGTCGGCGCCGATCTGGTCGAGCGGGCGGTCAAGGCGGCCGCAGCCAAGGGGCTGGAAGGCAAGACCTCGTTCCAGCCGGTTGAGTCCGGCCCATTCCCCTTCGAGGACACCACTTTTGATGTCGTCTTCATCAAGGACGTGGTCTGTCATATCGAAGATAAACATGCCGTCTTTGCTGAAGTTGGACGTGTCTTGAAGCCGGGTGGCCGACTGCTGTGTGCCGACTTCGCCGATGGCGAGCGTGTTGGCGAGGCTGCGACACTCTACGAAGACTGGATCGCCGCAATGCAGGCCTATGGGCTTTCGTTTCATTTCGAAAAACTTAACGCCTATACCGACGCCTATGCCGCGGCGGGCATGGGTGCGGTTTCCGTGCGCGATCACACCGAGCTTTCAGCAGCCGCAGCCAAGCGCGAGGTGGATTTTGTCACAGGCCCCGATGCCGGGCCGTTGCGCGAAGCTCTGGGCGAAGAGAAGTTCGCGGCACGCATCGCGGCCAGCACCATGCGTTACAAGGCGCTTTCCAGCGGCGGCCTCAATCACGTCCACATGTTCGCGACCAGGGGCGCTTAGGTCCCCAGGTTGCGAAAGCGGCAGTTTCAGGCTTTGCCTGGAAATTGAGGCGGCGGGGTCTTCGGGGGACGCCGCCACCTTTGTCTGTTCGAGCTGTTGTCTGGTCAGAGATCAGGCGCGTGAAAGCAATAGGAACTGAGCCAAACCGGCGCGTGTTACGCGCCGTCGATGCTTCGCACGTCAGGCGAAGCACAGATAGGAGGGGCTGGCTGATAAGAAAGTGGCCGCCCAGATGCGTACAGATTCTTGCTGGCCAACTCGTTGTCGTCTGCAGTGTGTTCGATGGATACAAAGGTAACGGCGGATTCCGAGAAATGGGTGGCTCCGACGAGTTCTGCAAAGGTAGTTTGCATGCTGGTTCTCCCTGACAGGCTGGTTATCAGTCTCTGAAATTGGCACATGACCAGCCCCCACCGCCCATGCTTTGTTAAGCTCGTTTGATGCTAGGCCGTCGCCGGTGCGGCATCAACCGGCCGGAACCCCATTAGCGGAACGCCAATCCACCACTGGCAACAATGGTCTCGCCGACGAAGTAACTCGCGGCGTCGCTGGCTAGAAACGCGACGGCTTCAGCCATCTCATGGGGTTCGCCGCCGCGGCCCATGGGGATCGCCGTTTCGGCCAGTCGGGCGATGTGGTTGCCGATCCGCATGGGTTCAGTATCGATCGCGCCGGGGGCAACACCGTTTACCACGATGTTGTCGGCGAGATAGGCCATCCCGAAGGTCTTGGTCAGGCTGATCACGGCGGCCTTGCTCGCCGCGTAATGCGCCATGCCGGGGAAGGGGAGAAAACCGTCGACCGAGGCGATGTTGACGATCCGGCCCCAGCCCTTGCCCTTCATGTGCTGGGCTGCCGCAATTGACAGGTGATAGAGCCCGCGCACGTTGACATCAAAGATGCGGTCCCATTCCTCGTCGTCGATCTCTTCCATCGGTGTGCGCAAGTAAATTCCGGCGTTGTTGACGACGATGTCGATGATGCCGGCCTGGTCTGCTGCGGCCTGGAACGCCGCCCGCGTCGCGTCGCGCTGGCCGATCACGCCACAAACCCTGGCGGCGACTGCGATGCCTTCGTTTTCGAGTGTAGCGCTTGCTGTTTTAAGGTTGTTTTCATCCCTATCGATCAGGGCGATGCG
>JABIUG010000371.1 GCA_018700655.1 Rhodospirillaceae bacterium
GCGCCCGAACAGCAGGCGTTTGGCCTCGGCGACATAGGCATTGCCGGGACCGACCAGAAGATCGGCGGGCGGACAGCCAAAGAGACCAAAAACCATGGTCGCCACGGCATGGACACCACCCATTTCGAGGATCATGTCGGCGCCGGAAAGGTCCATGGCATAGACCACCGCGGGAGCAATGCTGTCGCCGCGTGGCGGTGAACAGGCCGCCACGAAGGGCACACCGGCAACCTTTGCCGTACCCACGCTCATCAGAGCGGACGCGGCATGGGCGTAACGCCCGCCGGGCACGTAGCAGCCGGTGACATTGACCGGCACGATGCGCTGGCCCAACCGCACACCCGGTTCGGTTTCGATCTCGAAGGCCTGCAGGCTGTCACGCTGGGCCTCAGCAAAGCGGTGGACCTGGTTCCAGGCAAACCTGATGTCATCCTTCTGGGTTTCCGGCACCGATGCGATCAGGGCTTTGCGCTTGTCATCGGCCAGCACGAAGTCACCGTGCCAGCCGTCGAGATCGCGGGCATAACGGCGCACTGCTTCTTCACCCTGCGCCTCGATCCCGGCCAGCATCCCGGCGACGCGCTCGCGCACCTCCAGGTCGTCGGCCTGGGGGTCAGATGCGGCTCTCTTGATGTATTCCACGGCCCCTGCCCCCTGCTCTCAGGCAAACTGCGAGAAATCGATCGGCGTATCCTTGTCGAGTTCCTGGTCGACCGGGTCCATCGGGTACTTCAGCCCGGTCGCACAGTTGTAAAGCACCGCACGGTCGGTCGGCTTTACGAGGCCCTTGTCGATCGCCTGGCTGTATGCCTCGACCGTCGCGGCCCCTTCCGGGCACAGCAGCAGACCATCCTCGCGGGCGACGTGATCGCGCGTTGCCATGATGGCATCATCGGACACCGCCATGGCGAACCCGTTGGACTCGCGCACCGCCCGGATGATCAGAAAATCGCCGACTGCAATCGGAACACGAATACCGGCCGCCACCGTGTGGGCATCCTCCCACAGCGGCGCATGTTCCTCGCCTGCTTCCCATGCCTTGACGATCGGGGCGCAGCCATCGGCCTGAACCGCAACCATGCGGGGCAGCGGGCCATCGATCCAGCCGATCTCCTTGAGTTCATGGAACGCCTTCCACATGCCGATCAGGCCGGTGCCGCCACCTGTGGGATAGAAAATGACATCGGGCAACTGCCAGCCCAGTTGTTCGGCCAGTTCCAGGCCCATCGTCTTCTTGCCTTCGATCCGGTAGGGCTCCTTCAGGGTCGAGACATCGAACCAGCCGACCGCTTCCTTGCCCTCACCCACGATGCGACCGCAATCGTTGATCAGACCGTTGACCACCCAGACATCGGCGCCCTGCTGTTGGATCTCGCGAATGTTGATTTCGGGCGTGTCGTCGGGGCACAGCACGGTTGCTTTCTGGCCGGCCCGCCGGGCATAGGCAGCCATCGCGGCACCGGCATTGCCGTTGGTCGGAATCGCCAGATGATGGATGCCAAGTTCCCTGGCCATCGACACCGCCAGACAAAGGCCGCGGGCCTTGAACGAACCGGTCGGCAACCGCCCCTCATCCTTTATCAGGGCGGCATGCGGCATCGCGCCCAGCCCCGGCGCGGAACGATCAAGCGGAATCAACGGGGTCACGACCTCACCCAGCGAAATACGGTTCTCTTCGGCTGCGACAGGCAGGAACGGGGCATAACGCCAGAAACCCGGCGCGTCAGACGCGGCAATCGTGTCCTTGTCGACCGCCCTGGCGAGTGCTTCGAGATCGTAGCGTACCAACAGGGGGCGTCCGGCCTCCGACAAGCCGTGGATCTCGCCTGCCTCATAACGTTTGCCTGTCATGGAACATTCGAGGTGGCTGACGAAGGTCTGACTCATGAGGATGCCCGTTTCATGTTGAACACGTCCTCATAGAGCGGATCATATCCACACGGAAACACTGAGTGTTTCCGTGTGGATATGTGAATCCGCTCTACATCGGAGAGTCAGAGAAAATTCACAGGTTCCTTCGCAATCGCGATGCGATTCCCGAGGACCCTGATTTGCTCAGGGTGATGACCCGTGCAAGAACAGATTCACGCATAGAAGATTGCACCACGAGTGGTGCAATCTTCTATGCGATCCGATCAAGGCCAGGGGATCAGAAACGTTTCTGGCCAGATAGGACAGGCCGGAAGTGACGCAGCACGGCCTGACGTGTTATCAGCCGCGCCATGTTGACGATATCGAACATCACCGTGCGCCTGGGCGGCAAGGTCATCCTTGATCAGGCCTCCGCATCCATCGTACTGAAAAGCCATGTCGGGCTGATCGGCCGCAATGGCGCGGGCAAATCCACGCTGATGAAAGTCATAGCAGGTGAGCAGGAAGCCGATGATGGCCATTTCGGTACCCCAAAGGGTGCCCGGATCGGTTATGTCGCGCAGGAATCGCCTGGCGGCCCGGATTCGCCGTTCGACCGTGTTCTCGCGGCCGATCTGGAGCGAGCTGCCCTTCTGGACGAGGAAGCCAACACCCAGGACAGCCATCGCATCGGCGAAATTCACGAGCGCCTCAACGCCATCGAGGCGCACGCCGCACCGGCCCGTGCTTCGCGCATCCTTGCCGGCCTGGGGTTTAACGAAGCCGCCCAGCATCAGCCTCTCGACAGTTTCTCGGGTGGCTGGCGCATGCGTGTCGCCCTGGCGGAACTGCTGTTCTCCGGGCCGGAACTGCTGCTGCTCGACGAACCCAGCAACCATCTCGATCTCGAGGCGGCGCTGTGGCTGGAATCGTTTCTCAAGAACTATCGCGGAACGCTGCTGGTGATCAGCCATGAGCGTGATCTGCTGAACAATGTGGTCGACCACATCCTTCACCTCGAAGGCGGCAAGGTGACGCTTTACAGCGGCGGTTATGACTCCTTTGAACGCCAGCGCCGCGAACGACTCGACCAGGTTGAATCGATGCGCGTCAAACAGGATCGCCAGCGCGCCCATCTCCAGTCCTTTGTCGATCGCTGGCGCTACAAGGCCCATTCGGCACGCCAGGCCCAGAGCAGGATCAAGGCGCTTGCCCGTATGGAGCCGATTGCCGCGGCAGTCGAGGATTCGAGCCTGTCGTTTGATTTTCCAAATCCGCCGGAACTGCGCCCACCACTGATCGTGCTGGATGGCGCGGCGGTGGGTTACGGCGCCGATGATCCGGTTCTCAAGGGCCTGAACCTGCGCTTCGACCCCGACGACCGTGTCGCGTTTCTGGGGCGCAACGGCAACGGCAAAACCACGCTTGCACGTCTGCTGTCGGGCCGTCTGGAAACCATGGCCGGCCAGATGTCGGCGAGCGGCAAGCTGCGCGTCGGTTACTTTGCCCAGCATCAGGTCGAAGAACTTTATCCCGACGACACCCCGCTCCATCACATGACCCGACTGATGCCCGACGCCAAACCCGGCGCGGTTCGCGCACAACTGGGCCGTTTCGGCTTTTCCGGCGAAAAGGCGATGCTGGCTGTGCGCCATCTGTCAGGCGGCGAACGTGCCCGGCTGGCGCTTGCGCTGATCACACGCGACGCACCGCACATGCTGATCCTCGATGAGCCGACCAACCATCTCGATGTCGACGCCCGCGAAGCCCTGGTGCAGGCCCTGAACGATTACAGCGGCGCTGTTGTAATTATCAGCCATGATCGCCATCTGCTTGAACTCACCGCAGACCGGCTTGTCCTGATTGCAGATGGCAAAGCCAATGATTTTGCCGGAAGCCTGGACGACTACCGCGACTTCGTGCTCGGACGTTCAGGCTCAAACGACAACGCCAGTGCCGGTGAGCGCAACAGGCCCAAACGCAGCCGCAAAGACGAACGTCGCCTGGCAGCCGAAGCGCGCGAACGCACACGTACTCTGCGCAAGGCCGTCGAAAAGGCGGAAAAGGAAGTCAATCGCCTGAACAAACAACGCAAGGACATCGATAGTGCGCTGTTTGATCCAAAAAACTACGCTGGTCCCCAGACCAACCTCAACGTGACCGACCTGATGAAAAAACGTGCTGCAATCGATGCTGCGCTCGGCAAGGCAGAAGCCGCATGGCTGGAAGCCAACGAAGCCGTTGAAGCTGCCAGCTCCGACGCGGCCTGAAGACCGATTTACGGCTCAGGTCGACACGACCTGATATGATCATGCTCCAGGAAAAACTCCCATGGCCAAACAACTGCAATTTGCCGTGTCGTTTCTGCCCGTCCAGGACCGCCTGCGGATCGCGGGCCTGTTCCCCGACGGCAACGAGGTCCGCCTGCTGCTGACCCGCCGACTGGTGCGCGGTCTGCTGGGCAGTGTCGGAGAGGTCGCCAAGAAGATGGTGCCCGAAGAAGTCCCAGGGCCCCAGGCCAAGAAGGAAGTTGCCAAGTTCAAACGCGAGGCAGCGGTCCAGCAGGCCAACTTCACGACGAAATTCAGCGGTGGCCAGCCCCATCCCGACCTTGGCGAAGAGGCCCAGCTCGTGAGGGAAATCCAGATCTCGCCCGAGGAAGACGGCAAGGTTCGTATCCGGATTAATCTGGTGAAAAAGAAGTACATCGAGACCGCACTGCCGGCCGACACGTTCTGGGGCCTGATTCACCTGATCGAGACACAGGCCAAGAAAGCCGAGTGGAATCTGGGACCACGCACCCTGGCGCCGCGTCAGACAGCCAAGCAGAAGCCGGAAGAAAAGCCGGTAAGACCCCGGCTCAACTGATTTCCATCACCACCACTTCACCTGTGCGTCTGTCAAAAGCTCGTAACCGTCATCGGTAACGACGACGGTTTCCTCGAAATCGCCGACATAACCCATGTGGCGCACGCTGCGTTCAACGCAGAGCACCATGTTCTTCTCCAGCACGGTATGATCGCTTTCGATCAGCCAGGGCGAATCCCAACCCAGGCCGACGCCGTGGCCGAAGCCCTTGAAGGCGCCCTCGAACTCGAAGCCCAGACTTTCGAGCTTCTCGCGCCCGGCACGCGCGACCTGGCTCGCAGTCACGCCGGGGCGAATCTCGGCCATGGCTGCCTGTACCGCCAGCATCGGCCCCTCAAAGACACGGATCTGTTCAGCTGTGGCATTGCCGATCGGCTTGGAACGTGCGTGGTCGAAAAAGTAACCATCGACCGCACCGGAGATACCGCAATGGAACCATTCGCCGTCTTCGAGAACTTCGGTACTGCCCCAGGTCGGGAAGCTGGTCGCGACCATGGTCGGGTTGTTGCCGCCCCGGCCCGAGGACATGAAGTTGTTGTAGAGAATGCCGCCGTTGGTCACGAGCACCTCCATTCCCGCGGCCACGACTTCGCCATGGGTGCAGCCTGCTTTGGCTTTCGTCAGCATTGCTTCAGTCGCGCGTGAGCCGACCTGGGAGGCATGGCGCAGTTTCTCGACCTCTCCGGGTGACTTGACCATGCGAATTCGGCCGAGCAATTCGTCGGCCGGCACCCATTCGATTTCCGGATAAGCCGCGGCAAGCTTGCTGTGCACGCTCCAGGGCAGCGTGTCGGTGCCAACCACTCCGACCTTGCCCTCGGTCAGTCCCACGTCCCCGAGCGCTTCGATTACCGAAGCGATGACATCGCCTGTCACAACCGAATTCTCGATCGCCATTTCCTCGTCACGCTTGGGTTTGTCGTCTGCCACAAGAACCGGTTCACCTTCGGCCGGGAGCAAGACAAAAGCATGGGCGCGCGCGGTCCACTCGCCCGGAACATCAGGAATGAACGGGAAGCGCGTGTAGAAGTTGGTCAGGTACTTCACATCGCCATAACGGTCGGTCGTCCCACCGCCACGCGAACAGACCAGCAAGCCCGCAAGTCCCGCATCTTCAGCCGCCGCACGCACGCGTTCGCGACGTTCAGCGAATTCTCCGGCCGGTATCTCGATCATCTCGTTGCCTCATGCCGCACGTGGATTGATGGCCTCTAGCTCACTCGTAATCTGGCGACGTCTTTCCATAAGGTCAAAATCTGCCTGGAGGCCAAGAAAGAAACCCTCGGAGAGACCGAAGTACCGGGCCAACCTCAGATCGGAATCTGCCGTAACCGAGCGCTTGCCAAGAACGATTTCGTTGATCCGGCGCGGCGGAACACGGATTTCGCGCGCCAGTTTATTCTGACTCAATTCCATGGGCCCGAGGAACTCCTCAAGCAGGATTTCACCCGGATGAGGGTTGTGAAGCAACCGGGTTTCAACGGTGATAGTCGAAGATTTCGACATGTTCGGGTCCACCCTCTTTCCATTCGAAACATATGCGCCACTGATTGTTGATGCGAATGCTGTATTGCCCTGCGCGATCACCTCTCAGGCGTTCCAGTCGATTGGCTGGCGGAACGCGAAGGTCGTTGATCGCAGCGGCCCTGTTGAGCATACGCAGCTTCCGCACGGCGACATTCTGAATGTCCATCGGCAGACGCCGGCTTGCATGGCCACTCCAGACACGTTCGGTCTCGCGGTCAGCGAAACTTTTGATCATGCCACACTATAACGCCACACGTTATATGCCGCAATACGTTATGCCTGCGTAGCCGCCGCTTGGATTGCCCGCCAGACTTTCATCGGTGTCGCGGGCATGTCGATATGGTCGATCCCCAGTGGCGCAAGAGCATCGACCAGCGCGTTGATCACGGCCGGCGGCCCGCCGATCGCGCCGGCCTCGCCGTTACCCTTTACACCCAGCGGATTGCGCGGTGTGGGAACGGAAATTCGGTCACACTCAATATCTGGCAGGTCGTCGGCACGCGGTAGCTGGTAATCCATGAAACTGCCGGTCAGAAGCTGCCCGCTGTCGCGGTCATAGACAGCGTCCTCGGTCAGGGCCTGGCCGATGCCCTGGGCGACACCGCCATGGACCTGGCCGTCGACTAGCAGTGGATTGACCACCGTCCCGACATCATCCACGGCGACATATCGCAGGAGTTCGATCGAACCGGTCTCGGGGTCGACCTCCAGCTCGCAGATATGCGTGCCGTTGGGATAGGTCGGGCCATCGGCCGGCTTGAAGCTGCCGATGACCTGGAACCCCGGCTCCTCGCCCGCAGGCAAGTTCGAGACATTATAGGATTTCGCCACGATGTCGGTCAGGGACATCGTGCGGTCGGTGCCGACGATACGGCAGGTGCCGTCCCTGAACTCGATATCGGCTTCGGCGGCCTCCAGAAGGTGGGCCGCAATGCGCCGGCCCTTCTCGATCGCCTTCTCGACCGTGATCGCACAGGCGCTGCCTGCGACCGCGATGAAGTTCGAGCCACCGTTGCCCGAGCCGTAAGGCACGAGATCGTTGTCACCCTGCAATACGCGGATGTTTGAAGGATCGATGCCAAGGCCGCCGGCTACGATCTGCTTGTAGGCGGTTTCATGCCCCTGGCCGTTGGTCTGGGTCCCGACCTTAAGGGTGACGCCACCGGAAGGGTCGATCTGCATGTCGACCATGTCGGGACCAAGGCCGCCGCAGCGGTCGAAGACACCGGTGATCCCCAATCCTCGCAGCCTGCCGCGTGTTCGGGCCTCGTCGCGGCGGGCCAGAAAACCCTCTGCATCGGACTGAGTCAGGGCGAGATCGAGATGCCGTTCAAACTCGCCACAGTCGTAGACGAAACCCAGGCCCGTATCCCACGGGAACTGCTCGGCAGCGATGAAGTTCCTGCGCCGAAGATCAGCCGCCGACATGTCGAACCGGCGTGCAGCCTTGTCGAGCAGACGCTCGACCATGAAGCCGGTTTCCGGTCGCCCGGCACCGCGATAGGCGTCGATCGGCACCGTGTTGGTCAGCACGCCCCTGACTTCGGTGTGGATCGCCGGGATGGCATAGGCCATGGATTGCACCGCCGTCGAAGCCAGGGTCGCGACAAAGGGCATGAAACTCGACACATAAGCCCCGAAGTTCGAAATCATGTCGACATGAAGACCCGTGATGCGATGGTCCGCGTCGAACGCCATACGGCCCGTCATGACCCGGTCACGCCCCTGCAGATCGCTCACAAAACTCTCGCTGCGGTCGGCCGTCCACTTGACCGGGCAGCGCAGACGCCGGGCAGCCGCCAGAACCAGAACATATTCGTGGAACAGGAAGTTCTTCATGCCGAAGGCGCCGCCGACGTCGCCGGTCAACACACGCAGGGAGCCCGGCGTCACATTGAGACAGGTGGCAAGAGGGGCAGCGAGCTTGTGCGTGCCCTGCGAACAGACATGGAGCGTGAAGCTGTTATCGACTGAATCATAATCACCCAGCGCCGCCCGCGGCTCCATCGGCGCGACCACGACCCTGTTGTTGTCGACTTTAAGCTCCACGATATGGGCAGCTTCAGCCAGTGCCTTTGCGGTCGACGCGGCGTTGCCGATCTCCCAGTCGAGAATCAGATTGCCCGGCACCTGCGCCCAGATCTGGGGTGCGCCGGGCTCCAACGCCTCGGCGGTGCCGATCGCGGGATCGAGCGGTTCGTAGTCGACCTCGATCAGTTCGGCGGCATCGCGTGCCTGGGCCGCAGTTTCGGCCACGACAAAAGCCACGGGGTCACCGACATGGCGCACCCTGTCGCCCACCAGCACCGGATGCGGAATCTCCAGCATCCGCGTGCCATCGCGGTTATCAAGCAGGGCGCGCTCGGGCATCGGGCCCACGCCATCGGCCGCCAGGTCCGCCGCCGTCAGGACCAGCCTGACACCCGGCGCCGCACGTGCAGCCGAGCTGTCGATGTCCTTGACTTCGGCATAAGCGTGAGGCGAGCGCAGCGCGACGCCATAAAGCTGGCCCACCAGGTTCACGTCATCAGCATACCGCCCCATGCCTCTCACGAGACGCGGATCCTCGGTGCGCAGGTTGGGCTGTCCGATGCCGAATTGCATGAGCCTGTTCCCCGGTCAGATCGCCGCAGCGATCGCCTTTCCCAATTGTTGTGTGTTTGCCGTGCCGCCAAGGTCGGGTGTCAGGGCCGCAGGCTCCTTCAGAACGGCCTCGATTGCCACCATGATCGCCGCAGCTGCCTCCGGGTGACCCAGATGGTCGAGCATCATCGCGCCCGACCAGATCTGGCCAATCGGGTTGGCGATGCCCTGCCCGGCAATATCGGGGCCCGAGCCATGGACCGGCTCAAACATGCTGGGTGCCGTCTTTTCGGGATTGATGTTGGCGCTGGGCGCGATTCCGATGGAACCGGCCACCGCGGGACCAAGGTCCGAGAGGATATCGCCGAAGAGGTTGGAACCGACCACCACATCGAACCAGTCTGGATGACGCACAAAATGGGCGGTCAGAATATCAACATGATACTTGTCGACCGCGACATCGGGATAGTCGGCACCGACCGCCTCGACCCGTTCGTCCCAGAACGGCATGGTGTGGAAGATGCCATTGGATTTCGTCGCCGATGTCAGGTGTTTTTTCGGCCGGCTCTGCGCCAGGTCGAAGGCAAAACGCAGAATTCGGTCGGTCCCACGTTTGGTGAAGATGCTGGCTTGCTGGGCGAGTTCATCATCGGTGCCCTCATAGAGCCTGCCACCGATCTGCGAATACTCGCCCTCGACATTCTCGCGCACGACCCAGAAATCGATCTCTTCGGGCGTGCGATTGGCGAGCGGACAGGGCACTCCTTCGAACAGGCGTACCGGACGCAGATTGGCGTATTGACCCATTGCGCGCCGGATCGGGATCAGCAGGCCCCAGAGCGAGATATGATCGGGCACGCCGGGCCAGCCGACCGCGCCCAGGTAGATCGCATCAAACGCCTTGAGCTGCTCGAGCCCGTCCTCGGGCATCATGCGCCCGGTGTTGGCGTAGACCTCGCAGGACCAGTCGAATTGCGTCCACTCGAAAGAAAGGCCCGCAACCGCTCCGGCGGCCTCGAGAGCGCGCATGCCTTCGGGCATGACCTCCTGGCCGATGCCGTCACCGGCAATCACCGCGATACGATAGGTCGTCATGGTCAGCGCCCCTTGAATCCGGCTCGATGTTGTTCGACGAAGGCAGCAATGCCTCCCTCGTCATCCTCACTCAGCAATGCCCCGCCCCGCAACCGGGTTTCAGACTTCAACTGCCGCGCAAGACTGCGAATGGAAGAACCTTCATAGCGCGTTCTTGCTCCTGCCTGCCACCAGCGTTAGAGCAGGGCATGGTCAATCGTGACGTCATCAATCCCGAAGCCGATCTGCCGATGCCGGTGTTCAACCACATCGCCGTCTGGTCGCTCTATCGCTGGGAAGTCCGCCGTTACCTCAAAGGCTGGCAGCACAGCATTGTCGGACCAATCGGCAATGTGTTGCTCTATCTTGCGATCTTCGGGCTGGCGCTGGGCAGCCTGCGCGCAGATGTCGCTGGCCTCCCTTTTCTGAACTACGTCGCACCGGGCCTGGTGACCATGACCGCCATGCTGACGGCTTTTGAAATGACCGCCTGGGCCACGATCGACTCCAAAATCAGGGGCAATCTCGCGGCCCTGCTCAGCACGCCAATGCGCCCGATCGAGCTGACCGGAACCTTGCTGGCCGCAGGTATGACGGCCGGTATGCTGACCGGGACCCTGGCGCTTCTGGCAACCCAGATCGTCGTGCCGTTTGCCCCGGTCACACCCGGATTGATGCTGCTTTACGGCATGCTGGGCACGCTTCTGGCGGCGGCCTGCGGCTTGCTCACAGGATTCTTCGCGACCAAGTTCGACCAGGTCGGCAGCATCGCCGGGCTCGTGGTCGGCCCGTTGATCTTTCTCTCGGGCGTCTTTTTTCCGGTCTCGGCCTATAGCTGGAATTTTGATGTCGTGGCCCGGTTCAGCCCGGCATTCTGGGCGATCGATGGCGTGCGGCGCGGCGATGTCGGCGTTGCCGATGGCTCCATCCTTGCCACACTCTCTCCCCTTGTGATCGCCGCAGCGCTTGCGGTCTTGATCTGCCAGTGGGTCGTCGCAACCGGTTTTCGCGTCAAACAATGACGTGAAGGCCTGTGACTTCCGGCCGATCGCAATCCTGATAGAATCCTGCCATGCGAACCGTGCTGATGACCCTGCTCCTCGTAATGACAGCGGCCCTTGCGGCACGCGCCGCCAATCTTTCAGGACCGGCAGCAGCGATTGACGGCGATACCCTGATCCTTGAAGGCACCACCCTTCGCCTTGCAGGGATTGATGCACCGGAACTCGAGAAGACCTGTCTGCGCAACGCCCAGGAAATCCCGTGCGGATTGATCTCCAAGGGCGCCCTGCTCGACCTGATCACCGCGATGGAAGTGCATTGCGATTTTGACGGTGGTGAGATGGACACCTTGCCGACAGCCATCTGTCAGTCCGGCGGCTTCGAGATCAACGAGAACATGGTCTACACGGGATGGGCGCTGCCGCTTGACGGTACCAGCCGCTACGACGCCATCCGTGATGGCGCCAGAGACGATGGACGCGGTCTCTGGTCGACCGATTACGTCACACCCTGAACTGCTGGCTAATCTGCCAATCCGAACCGGTCGGCCAGGCTGTTCATCCCGGAATCGAAGATCCCACCCAGCGCCTCACCGACAACATTCTCTGGCGCACCCGCAACCAGGAAACTGCTGGACCAGGTCACCGCGCAGCCGTCGCTACCGTGATCGCTCACGCGCAGGCTGGCGCTGAAATCAGCAACCGGGAGCCGGCCTGCATCCGACATCGCGTAACGATAGACCATGCCGGCGTCATCATGCTGGATCAGCCGTTCGGTCACCTTGATACCACCCACCACCACGAGATGGCGCACCATATGGCCCTGGTCGACACCCAGCGTGCAGTTCAGCATCGCAGTGTGCCACTTCGTCAGGGAATCGAACGGGCCGATCAGCGCCCAGACTTCCTCTGCCGGCGCCTTTAGGCGAACCGAGCGGCTAATGTCCATCAAGAGCGCCCCTTGTGTTTTGGCAGTTGTTAATCGTCATCGCCTGCATCCATCCGATAGGCGTCCAAGTCAATGTTGCCCTGCCAGGCCCATAGCATGAGCAACCCCTGATCGTTGGCCCGTAACGCGTGAGGTAGCCACGGCGTGACATGGATGACATTGCCCGGCCCGCGCTCCTCGAACCCGCCATCGCCCAGTGCCCAGCTCCCGCCTCCGGAAACCACGACATAGATTTCCTCGGCGGCATGCATGTGGCGCGGATAAAGGACATCTGGAGCCATGTAGAAGGTTCCAAACCCGATCGCATCGGATCGGAAGAGGCTGTCTGGACCGACCAGACGACTCATGCAGTTGCGCCCGCCCATATACTTCTCGATCTCGCCCTGCGGCGGCTCTCGCCAGGGAATCAGCGGCGCAACAGAGCGCATCGCCGCGGCCAGTGGAGAACCGGGGCCGGCATCCAGAAGAGGCAGCACAAGCGAAGCTGCAACGGGCTGTTCTACCGGCGCCACAACCGGGAGATCAGGAGCACCTTCCGTTGCAATGCAGATTGCACCTGCCGCGCGCCGACAGACGTCCTCGGGCCGCTCACCCAGCCAGTCCGCACATGTTTCCACAAATTGTTTCAAGGATGCCCACCCCCGGACGAACACTGGATCGACGACGCGACCCGTCCGCTCCATGATACGCAGCCTGACGAGGGGAACAACGCGATGAAACGCATTGTCGAGCGCTTTTCCAATACGGTCCTA
>JABIUG010000372.1 GCA_018700655.1 Rhodospirillaceae bacterium
CGGCCCTCTCCCGATTCCGGGCGAGGGGGATTTTTGTTTGTTCTCTCAGTCGCCGGGTGCTCACTCCGTTCGCTCGGGCTTTCGCCGCTAACACGGCGGGCTCGCCGTCGCTCCCCGTCGGCCCCTTGGGCCTCCCGCCATCTACAGGCCAGAGGTGCCACGCCGGCAAACTTCCCCTCTACCGCTTGCGGGAGGGGGAGGGACCCGAGGCGGAAGCCGTGGGAGGGTGAGGGGGTGTTGTTGCGATCCCCACAAACAGGCGAATGTGAAGCAGTGCCGGTGGTGTGACGCCAGCACCTGCGGCACACTCGCGCAACGATGAAGGGAAACATCATGTTGCAGGAAACACGCGCCAGGGCCTGGCTCACGCTGGCCGCCACGATCATAGCGCTGGCCGGGTTCAGTCCCGCCGCGCTGGCGCAGGACGATACTGCGGCCGAAGAGGCTGCGTCGGAAGAAGTCAGCGTCGACCGCCATATCGGCTACTACTACCCCGAGCCGCAATCGCAAGAGACCTATGTCGCGCGCGCGCGACCGCTGCCAGACAGCGACCGGCAACGGCGACTGGCCTTTGTCACCCTGTTGGCGACCCAGCAGCTCCAGGCGCCCTATTCGCCGGGACTGGCGATCTTTGCCAAGGGCGAGGAAGCCGAAAAGCTGATCATGGTGGCGCTGAAAGACGAGCTCTTCGACAGCGTTTTCCGGATGCGCGGCGTGCTTGCGATGATGACCGCCTCGGCCCGTAGCTCGGAGCTTTTCAGAAGCTACAACGTGCAGGATATCTTCACCTTCTTTGATCTGCTGAAGCTGATGGGCTTCGAGAAGGTCACCCTGACCGACGGGCGCGATCTCGCCCATGTCGTCTATCTTGAGTAACGTTTTTGGGGAGTAGCTGCGATGCCGCGTTTTGCCGCCAACATCTCGACCATGTTCGGCGAGCTGCCGTTTCTGGAGCGTTTCGCTGCGGTGCGTGCTGCCGGTTTCGATGCGGTCGAGATGCAGGAGCCCTATGACTTCCCTGCCGAGCAGGTCAAAGCCGCGATTGATGCCACAGGGCTGGAACTGGTGCTGACCAACGTGCCCGGCGGCAACAAGGAGGCCGGAGACAGCGGCCTTGCGGCTCTGCCGGGGCGCGAGCGCGACTTTGCCGTCACCATGGAAACCGCGCTGGCTTATGCCGCTGTGACCGGCTGCCCGCGCCTCCATGTGATGTCGGGCAACCTGCCGGCGGGCTCAACCATCATCGACTGCGAAGAGATCCTGGTCTCGAACCTGAAGATGTGTGCGCGTCCCGCAGCAGCCCAGGGTGTGACGCTGCTGATCGAGCCGATCAACACCCAGGATGCGCCGGGTTACATCATGAGCCGCCAGAGCCAGGCCCGCCGCATTGTCGAAGCTGTCAACGAGGACAACGTCCGCATCCAGTTCGATTTCTACCACTGCCAGATCATGGAGGGGAATTTGGTGCGCCACTTCACCGAACAACTTCCGCTGATCGGCCACGTCCAGATCTCCGACAACCCCGGCCGCCACGAACCCGGCACCGGCGAGATCAACTACCCCTTCATCTTCGAGATGATCGACGCCAGCGGCTACGACGGCTGGGTCGGCGCGGAATATCGGCCGAAGGGGGAGACGGTTGAGGGATTGGGGTGGTTTGAGGTGGCACGGATCTGACAATGAGCGTCGGGAAGGAGTATCGGGTCGAATCGGGCGCCATCGAGGGGCCTCTCTGCGAAACTTGGTTCGCCGATGGCCAAGCGGTGCGTCTCGATGCCATGTTGGTGCGCGACAACCGCGCCTACTTTTGGTGCCGCGGGCCCGGCGGTCGGCAAGGCGGGGTTACCTTGTCTCCTCACCGAATTGGTGGTTGGTGTTCATATCTGTGTTTTGCACTGATGCTCGTTTTTTCACAGGCCTCAGCGGATGCAATGCACGCGTGCAAGGATGGCGCGGACAACTTCGCATCGGGTGACAATGCTGAATCGATCAAAAGCTATACGTTGTGTCTCGAAGCACTCGAACCTGGCGATGAGAGGATTCCGCTTGTCCTCAACAACCGTGGGAATGCATATCGAGAGAACGGCAACGCTGATCAGGCCCTTGACGACTACGATGACGCGATCAATTTGAAGGACGACTTCGCGCTTGCCTACAGCAATCGCGGATTGGCCTGGAGTGACCTCGGAGCACACACCGAGGCAATCGCAGACTACAACGTCGCGCTCTCGATTGACCCGGAGGACGGCACACTCTTCGCCTGCGGGGGTTGGCTTGGAAGGCGCGAGGCGAATACGAACGAGCACTGGACGACCTCAGCGAAGCAATAGAGTTGTTCCACGGTCGCTTTGCGCTCGCGCTCTATGATCGCGGAAATACCTATCTGGCAATGGGTGAGTTGCAATCGGCGGGGACAGACTATGCCGCAGTCTTGGACCTCGACTCCAATCACTCTGATGCTCTCTACGGGGCCGGGTTGGTCTTGAAAGAACTCGGCAACTTCGAGCTTGCGTTGGAACTTTATGATGCTGCGTTGGCATTGGAGCCGGAGAACGCCAGTTACCTGAACGGGCGCGGCGCAGCATGGTTGGCTCTTGGTGCCTATGAGCAAGCACTTATTGATTTTACTTGGTCAATCGAACTCGATCCAAGCTACCCATTTCCGCGACTCAACCGTGCTCATGTGTTCCTGTTCGAAGGGAACGAGGAACTGGCACTGGAGGCCTATGCAGATGCGATCAGCCTGTCGCCCCATGATCCGCTGATCGCCCAAAAGGTGGCAATGGCGCTTTATCAGGCCGATGCAATGCTCGAAGTCGCTCTCGAGTATATTGGGCGCGCAATTCAGATCGATCCTTCGGACTCACGGTCTCACCTTATCGAAGCGCGGATTCTCGTAAGTCTCGAACGTCCAGAGAATGTGAAATTGTCACTATCCAGATCTCCAAGGTTACTCGATGACGCTGATATCAAAGAGGTGCAGACCATGCTGATTTCGACTGGTCACTATGATGGTCCGATAGACGGAATCTACAGTTCAGACATGCAAGAGGCGATGGAGCGCTGTGTATACGACAATGGCTGCCTGTAGACGTTGCCGCCTAACCCCCCGTCACACTCATATGCCGTGACACCGCGGGTTTGTTGCTGCGCCGATCAATCACGAAGTCATGGCCCTTGGGTTTGCGTCCGATCGCTTCGTGGATCGCTGCGACCAGCTGTTCGTCGCCTTCGGATGCGCGCAGGGGGGCCTTGAGGTCGGCGTTGTCTTCCTGGCCCAGGCACATGTAGAGCATGCCGGTGCAGGTCAGGCGGATGCGGTTGCAGGATTCGCAGAAGTTGTGGGTCATTGGGGTGATGAAGCCCAGGCGGCCGCCGGTTTCCTTCACGCGCATGTAACGCGCGGGGCCGCCGGTCTTGTAGTCGATGTCTTCCAGGGTCCAGCGATCTTTCAGGTCGGCGCGCAGGACCGAGAGCGGCAGGTACTGTTCGGTGCGGTCGCCGTCGATCTCGCCCAGCGGCATGGTCTCGATGAAGGTGAGGTCAAAGCCCTGGTCGCCGCACCATTGGATCATGGGGTCGAAATCGACCTCGTTGACGCCCTTCATGGCAACGGCGTTGAGCTTGATCTGAAAGCCTTTCTTCCTGGCCGCTTCGATGCCGTCCATCACCTTGTCGTAGTAACCCCAGCGGGTGATTTCCTTGAAGCGGTCGCGATCAAGCGTATCGATCGAGACGTTGATCCGGCGCACACCGCAATCCCAGAGTTCGTCGGTGAAGCGGGAAAGCTGGCTGCCGTTGGTCGTGAGCGTGAGTTCCTGCAGGCCAGCGCCGTCGAGATGACGGCCCAGGCTGCGGAAAAGCTGCATGATGCCCTTGCGGACCAGCGGTTCGCCCCCGCTGATGCGGATCTTGTTGGTGCCCAGGCCGACAAAGGCACTGCCCAGCCGGTCGAGCTCCTCAAGGGTGAGCAGGTCTTTCTTGGGCAGGAAGGTCATGTCTTCAGACATGCAATAGACACAGCGGAAGTCACAGCGATCCGTCACCGAAAGGCGGATATAGCTGATCTTGCGGCCGAAGGGATCGACGAGCTGGGTCATGGCAACCTGCATGGTTTGTAAAGCGATGGCTTGAATATAGGGAGGAGTGGCTGGGGCGGCAATGGTGGTGGAGATTTGTTGATTTGGTTGTTTGTTGTTCCCTCAAACGCCGGCCGCGTTAGCGGCGTAAGCCAAGAAAGCGGAGCGAACGCCGGCGCCTGAGGCTAAACAAACAAACCAACAAAAACTAAACCCCGACCTCCCGGTCGTACTCCGCCACCAGTTCACGCAAACGCGGGATCAGTTCCTTGCCGTAATCGGCAGCATCGGGCAGGGGGTCCCAGCCTCGGATCAGGAGGCGGGTGGCGCCCAGTTTGTAGTATTCCAGCAGGGCGCGCGCGACCGTGTCGGGGGTGCCGACCAGGGCGGTGGTGTTGCCGTGGGCGCCGGTTGCGGTGGCAAGCGGCATCCAGAGGCAGCTGTCGTGGATTTCGCCTGCCTTGGCTGCAGCCAGAAGGCGCTGGGAGCCGGCATTTTCGGGGCGGTTTTCATAAGCCCGATCGGCCGTGGCCGACACGCCTTCATGGATCGCATGGGCGCGTTCCCAGGCCTGGGCTTGGGTATCGGCGATGATCGGGCGGGTCGAGAGGCTGAAGCTGATCGGCGTCTTGCGTTTGTCTCCGGTGGCGGCACGCACGCGTTCCATGAAGGCTGCGCTGTCTGCCAGCGGCTCGCCCCAGAGCATGAAGACATCGACCCGGGGGGCAAGCACGGCGATCGAGGCGGGCGAACCGCCA
>JABIUG010000373.1 GCA_018700655.1 Rhodospirillaceae bacterium
CGAGCAGACGCACGCCCCTGCCCTCCTTGCAACGCCCGACAACAGTCAAATTCGTGTTGGTCGCCTGCGCCGCTTGCCTGACCGCATCGATGTGGTCGGGCGGCACGGCGACAAGAAGTTCATAGTCGTCGCCGCCAACCATAGTAGTAAGGCGCAGATCGGGATCCGCGGCGACCAAGGCTGTTGCAGCTTCAGAGAACGGAACATCCGCAGCCAACAGATCAATCGCCAGACCCGAGCGTCGCGCGATATGGCCAGCATCGGCCAACAGACCGTCGGAGATATCAATTGCAGCGTTGGCCTTGCCCAGAATGGCCTGGCCGAAGTCGACCCTTGGCAGCGGCAGGCGATACCGCGTCTCGAGGTGGTTTCTGTGATGCCCGGGCAAACGGAGCAAACCCTGTCGGCGCACCCTGAGGCCCAGTGCTGCGTCACCGATCGTGCCGGTGACCGCAATCAGGTCGCCGTGACGTGCCCTGTCACGCGCGAGGGAAAGCCCTTTGGGCACTTCGCCTACTGCCGTGATGGAAAGTGTCATGATTCCCTTGGTCGCGACGATGGTGTCGCCGCCCAGCAGACTGATGCCGTACCGTGCCTGATCCTCAGCCAATCCTTCGACGAACTTCTCCAGCCAGAATTCATCGCGCGTGCCGTCCGATGCCAGGCCCAGCAGATAACCGAATGGACGTGCGCCCATGGCGGCGAGGTCGGACAGGTTTGTGCGCAGCGCCTTGCGGGCAATCAAATCCGGTGGATCATCGGGCAGGAAATGCACGCCTTCTGCAAGCATGTCCTTGGTCATCGCCAGATCCATGCCTGGTCCAGGTGTGAACACGACGCCGTCATCGGTCAGTCCGCGCGCTCCCGGCTCCGTTGCCAGCGGCGCGATCAGACGTTCGATCAGATCGAATTCATCCACCGGCCGCCGTCTCGGGCTGAAACTCCTGGGCGCGCAGGAGGCGCGCCAGACGGTCGAGAACAGCGTTCACCATGCCCGGTTCACCACGATCATAGAATGCATGCGCGATATCGACGTAATCGCTGATGATCACGCGTACCGGAGTATCGGGGAAATCCAGCAGTTCATGGATTCCTGCGCGCAGGATCGCACGCATCAGCGATTCCAGTCGTGCGATGCTCCAGCCTTCCGCCAAAGCGCCGTCGATCATGCCATCCAGGCGCAATTCGCGATCCCCGGCGACGTTGCGCACAATGCTGGTGGTAAAGACGCGGTCGATCTCTGCGGCAAGACCTTGTTCATCAAGAACGGCGCCGCGCGAGACCGCCGACGAGAGAGCGATCTCCAGAGAAGCGGCATCCCGATCGATCTGGTAGAGCGCCTGCACGGCGGCCAGGCGTGAAGCCTTGGCACGCTGCCAGGTCTCGCGTTCCTCGTCAGAACTCATCCCGTGACGCGCAGGGTAGCGGCAAGTTCGACCATCTTGATGCAGGCGATGGTTGCTTCCCTGCCCTTGTTCTTCTGTGCCGGATCAGCGCGCACTACTGCCTGTTCCATGTTCTCGACGGTCAGCACCCCGAACCCGACCGGAGCCATGTGTTTCATGGCAAGGTCGTTGATGCCGCGCGCAACTTCGCTGCAAATGTAGTCGAAATGCGAAGTTTCGCCGCGAATGACGCAACCCAGGGCCAGGTAACCGTCATATTTGCCGGTCGCGATGGCCATGCGCATACCGCCTGGAATCTCGAAGGCGCCCGCGAGTTCGACCCGCTCATAGGACGCGCCCCAGGCCTCCAGCTCCGCGATTGCGCCGCGTGCCAGGTTCTCGGTGATGTCTTGATAGTACCTGGCTTCCAGGATCAGGATATGCGGCGTGGTCGCCATCTTGGTCTCCTCGTTCGCTGCGAACTCAGGGCCGACTGGATAACTGCAGCGCGTTGCCCTCAGGGTACTTCCCTTCACATAAAACCAGATCGCCCGCCACCTTTAACCTTGCCGAAACGCGCGCCGTGGGCATTCAGAGCCACGCGGGCGGCTTCGACGTCGCTGCACCGAAAAACGATCTTTGGTGCACGGGTTCGAATTTCGCCACGACCACCACTGTGCAAGGCGATCCTGCAGGCGCTGGAATCAAACTCGCGCCATCCTCTTTCCTTAGCCGGAAATTCCGAAAGTCCAAGCGACCCGCCGTAAAACGCACCGAGGGTGTCGAGGTCACGTGCAAAAATGATGATTCGGCTGATTTCAAGCATAGTTTTCCCTTCTCAATGAGAGATTCTCACGAGAATCTAGCCTGTCGCCCTGCCGTGACGCGATTCCAGCATGCGCTGCATGTAGCGGGCCAGCATGTCGATCTCCAGGTTGACGGCATCGCCGGCCTGCAGCGTGCCGAAGGTCGTAACTTCCTGGGTGTGGGGAATGATGTTGATGCCAAAACTACAGCCATCGGCATCGTCCTCGACCGCGTTGACGGTGAGCGAACAGCCATCAATCGCGATCGAGCCTTTCTCGGCCACGAACGGAGCGATTTCGGCCGGGGCATGAAATGTGAAGCGCACCGAATCACCTTCGGCTTCAAGTGAGACAACCTTTCCCAGGGCATCGACATGGCCCGACACGAGATGTCCGCCCAGTTCATCACCCATGGCAAGCGAGCGTTCGAGGTTGATGCGGCTGCCATCCTTCCAATTGCCGAGCGTTGAACGCGACAACGTTTCGGCAGAGACATCGACGGCAAAGTCATTGGCGCCCTTTTCGACAACTGTCAGACAGACGCCTGAACAGGAAATAGATGCTCCGATCGCAATCGATTCGAGATCATAAGCAGTCTCGATCGTGAAGCGCACATCGCCGCGGCGCTCTGTTTGCGCGACTGTACCGACGTCGCTGACAATTCCGGTGAACATCGGCAGATATCTCCTGAAACCTGATTTCCGGGAGGCTGGTCAGGCGGTTGGTGCGAGCATCACCAGACCGTCTGCGCCCCATGATGACCGCGATCGTACCTGCCACCTGCCGGCTTCGCCAAGGGATCGAAGCGAGAGGTCGGCAATTGCGGTCATGGCATCGCCACCCAGGGCGACCGGCGCCGCAAACCAGGCAAGCCGATCGATCAAACCTTCACGAAGCAACGATGTCACCAGGCGCGGGCCGCCTTCAGCGAGCACCCGCGTGATCCCGCGATCACCCAGTTCCTGCAGGACCGCAGCCGAATCGAGCACGCCCTCTGCCCCTCGCCGCGCCGAGATGATGTCGACGCCGCGATCCATAAGCGCCGCCCGCCGCTGATCATCGCTGTGTTCGCCACATACCACCCAGGTCGGAACATTGTTTGCGCCGGCAACCAGAGCGGATCCCGGAGACAGCCGCAGAGCGCTATCGACAACAATGCGGACCGGTGAAGCGGCATCCAGACCGGGCAAGCGGCACGTCAGCGATGGGTTGTCGGTCATGGCGGTGCCGCTTCCAACCAGGATCGCATCATGGCTGGCGCGCAGGGCATGGCCCATGCGTCTGGCACCTTCACCGGTGATCCACTTGCTCTCGCCGGAGGCCAGGGCAACACGGCCATCCAGGCTTGCCGCAACCTTGGCCGTCACCAGGGGACGCCCGCGACGCACCCGCGAGAGGAAACCGGCATGGACCTCTTCGGCTTCGTCCGCCAACACGCCCTCGACCACATCGATACCAGCTTCACGCATCCGCGCCAGACCCGTTCCAGCAGTGCGTTGATCCGGGTCGCCTATGGCAACCACCACACGATCGACACCACCTTCAATCAGGGCATCGCAACAGGGGCGCGTCTGGCCGTGATGGGCACAGGGTTCCAGGGTGACATAGGCAGTAGCCCCCTTTGCCAGCGGGCCGGCCTGCTCCAGCGCGTTTGCCTCGCCATGAGGCCGGCCGCCAACGCCAGTCACACCACGGCCGACGATGTGGCCTTGATTGACGAGGACACAACCAACCGACGGATTGGGCCAGGTGCGGCCCAGGTGACGCTGGGATAACGCAAGCGCCGCCGCCATGTGGCTACGATCTTTGTCAGTCGTCTTGATACTGGCGCCTGACAACGGGAGCCTCACCATCAAGCTGTTCTATGAACTGCTCAAAGTCCTTGGCCTCGCGGAAATTTCGATAGACCGATGCGAACCGGACATAAGCGACCGGATCAAGATTGGCGAGGCCGTCCATCAGCATTTCACCGATGACGCTGGAAGGAATTTCCGCTTCGCCCATGCTTTCGAGGCGTCGCTGAATGCCCGAGACCAGACGCTCGACACGTTCAGGGTCGACCGGGCGCTTGCGAATGGCAAGCTCGACCGATCGTGCGACCTTGTCGCGATCAAACGGCGCCCGGGAGCCGGATTTCTTGACGACCGTGAGCTCACGCAACTGGATCCGCTCGAAGGTCGTGAAGCGACCACTACAATTGAGGCATTGACGGCGCCTGCGAATCGTCGCGCCGTCTTCGGTAGGACGTGAATCCTTTACCTGTGTCTCTTCGTGACCGCAGAAGGGGCAGCGCATCATCGACCTCGTTTAACCCAGGTTCATACCTTCATAGACAGGGAACCGGTGACACAGTTCCAAGACCTTTTCGGCCACCACCTGTTCGACCTTGCTGTTGTCTTCCTGATTGGTGGCAAGACCATCGAGAACCTCGACGATCAACTCAGCCACCTGGCGGAATTCTGCCACGCCAAATCCGCGCGTGGTCCCAGCCGGCGTCCCCAGACGAATGCCCGACGTCACCATAGGCTTTTCGGGATCAAAGGGAATGGCGTTCTTGTTGCAGGTGATACGCGCGCGGTCGAGGCTCTTGTCGGCGACGTTGCCGGTCAGCCCCTTGGGCCGCAGGTCGACCAGCATCAGATGGGTGTCTGTCCCGCCCGAGGAAATCGCCAGACCACCCTCAACCAGCGCTGCAGCGAGCGCCCTGGCGTTGTCCACCACGGCTTGCGAGTATGCCTTGAACTCCGGCTGCAACGCTTCGCCGAAAGCGACGGCCTTGCCGGCGATGACATGCATCAACGGTCCGCCCTGAAGGCCGGGGAAGACCGCGGAGTTGAACTTCTTTCCCAGCGCTTCGTCGTTGCACAGGATCATGCCACCGCGAGGACCGCGCAGCGTCTTGTGTGTCGTGGTCGTACAGACATGGGCATGGGGCAACGGGCTGGGATGCACGCCGGTCGCAACCAGACCTGCGAAGTGCGCCATATCGACCATCAGATAGGCGCCGACCTTGTCAGCGATCTCACGCATGCGCGGGAAGTCGATAATGCGCGGATAGGCCGAGCCGCCGGCAA